>CALVEW010000048.1 GCA_944326645.1 Candidatus Gastranaerophilales bacterium | reverse complement strand
TTAACACCGCTCTTGAATTACAAAAGGAAATATCTTCATTAAAACATATTATAATCATGGATGAACCTTCATATAACGAAACTTTACCAAGTATTTATACAATTCCAATGAATTATGATTGTAAATGGGTTCATCGTTCAAGACATTCTACTTTGTTTATTATATATACATCTGGAACAACAGGAAAACCTAAAGGGGTAGAAACAACTTTTGGAAATATATTATCTCAGTTAGATGATTTGAAAGTAGCATTCAATCCAATTTTTCCTAAAGAAGCAAGATTGTTATCAATCCTTCCAATGAATCATTTATTTGAAATGACAGTTGGGTTTTCTACTTTCTTGAACTTCGGTTTCTCTGTATATTATACACAGAGTTTGAAACCTAAAGATGTAATGAAAATGATGTATGAAAAGAAAATTCAGTATATGGTAGCAGTTCCTGCGTTTATTAAACTACTAAAAACTGCGATTGAGAATGAAGCAAGTCATACATCGCCTATTACTAAATTTTTGTATAAATTAAAACTAAAAATTGCAAAATTTATACCATTTAGAACTGCAAGACGATTTATGTTTAGAGATATTCATAAGTTTGCAGGAGGTAATTTTAGAGGGTTTATTTCAGGTGGAGCACCATTAGATATTGAGGCTGAAAAATTCTTTAGAAGAATAGGTATTGATACATATCAATTGTATGGATTAACAGAAACAAGTCCTGTTGCGACAGGAAATACAGGAAGATTTAGAGATCCTGAATCAGTAGGTCGTCCGCTGAAGAGTTTTGAAGCAAAAGTTGATGAAGAAACAGGAGAATTACTTTTAAGAGGTCCTGCTATTATGAAAGGTTATCATAATCAACCGGAATTAACTGCATCGGTTATTGATGAAGATGGCTGGTTCCATACAGGTGATATTGCTAAAATTAACAAAAAAGGTTTTGTATATATTACCGGTAGAATTAAAAATATGATAGTTCTATCTGGTGGTAAAAAAGTTTTCCCTGAAGAAGTTGAAGCTGTATTAGAACAAAGTGAATATTTTAAAGAAGTATGTGTTTTAGGTATAGAAAGAACATTTGGTGCTAAAGATGGAACAGAAGATGTTGCAGTTGTTGTTGTTCCAAAAGATGAATTGGTAGAGCAATATGATGAAGAAACACTTAATTCAATAATTAAAGGAGAAGTTAAAAAACTTTCATTAAGGGTTGCGGCATATAAACGTCCAAATCAGGTGATTATATCAAAAGAACCTTTACCAAGAACTGCAACAAGAAAAGTTAAAAGAAGAGAAGTAAAAGAATTAGTCAAAGTATAGATATGGAGGATAAATATGAAATTTGATACCAAGTTATTGCATGCAGGACACAACCCTAAAGAGCATAACATGTGTATCAATGTCCCTATTTATCCTACAACTGCATTTGATTTTGATGATGTTCAAAGAGGTGCAGACTTATTTGATTTAAAATGCGAGGGTGATATTTATACAAGACTTTCTAATCCTACTAATAATATTTTAGAAACTAGATTAGCAGAATTAGAAGGTGGAGTAGGTGCTTTAGCTCTATCTTCTGGGCAAGCAGCTACAACTTGTGCAATTTTAAATATTGCACAAGCAGGAGATGAAGTTGTTGCAGCACCAACTTTGTATGGAGGAACTTGTAATTTATTCAGTTTTTCATTAAAAAAACTAGGTATAAATTTTAAGTTTGCAAAAGGTGAAAAAGTTGAAGATTTTGAGCGTGAAATAACAGAGAAAACTCGTTGTATCTTTATTGAGTTATTAAGTAATCCGGCATTGAATGTTATAGATATAGAAGCAGTTGCAAGTTTAGCTCATAAATATAATATTCCATTGATTGTTGATAATACTATTCCATCACCATACTTGTGTAACCCAATCAAATGGGGAGCTGATATTGTTGTTCACTCAACTACAAAATATATTTCAGGACACGGAAATGCAATGGGTGGTGCAATTATTGATTCGGGTAATTTTGATTGGGAAAAATCAGGCAAGTTTCCTGAATTAACTGAACCAGATGAGTCTTATCATGGAATTGTGTATACAAAACAATTTGGAAAAGCTGCATATATTGTAAAAGCTAGAGCTCAAATTTTAAGAGATTATGGCTCTTGTCCAAGCCCATTTAATTCTTATATGACATTAATTGGACTAGAAACATTGAGCTTAAGAATGCAAAGACATTGCGAATCAGCATTAAAAATTGCAGAATATTTAGAAAATCATCCTTGTATTAATTGGGTTAATTATCCTGGGTTAAAATCAAATAAATATTATGATTTAGCTAAAAAATATACACCAAAAGGTTGTTCTTCTATAATAGGATTTGGCTTAAAAGGCGGAGCAAAAGCGGGTGAAAAATTTATAAATTCATTGACTATACCAATTCATACAACAAATATAGGTGATAGCAGAAGTATAATAACTTATCCTTATCTAACAACTCATAGACAATTATCAGAAGAGCAACTAAAAGCTTGTGGGGTTGGTGATGACTTTATGAGATTATCTGTAGGGCTTGAAGATGTGGATGACTTAATTGAAGATATCGAAAATGCAATAAAACTTTCTCAGGAATAAAAATGATAGTAGAGACAAAATATTTTAAAATTAATGAAACAATAAAATTAGAATCAGGTAGAGAGTTAAAAGAAGTTGAAGTTGCTTATGAAACATATGGTGAGCTTAACGGAACTAAAGATAACGCAATATTACTTTTGCATGCTCTAACGGGCGATGCTCATGCTGCAGGTTATCATGAAGGCGATAGTAAACCCGGTTGGTGGGATGATATGGTAGGTTCCGGCAAAGCATTTGATACGGATAAATATTTTGTTATTTGTTCTAATATGTTAGGTGGCTGTAAGGGTACAACAGGCCCTTCATCAATAAATCCTGATACAGGTAGAGAATACGGGTTAGATTTCCCTGTTATAACTATTGAAGATGTTGTTAAAGTTCAGAAAAAACTGATTGATTTTCTTGGTGTAAAAAAACTTTGCGTTGCAGGTGGTTCAATGGGCGGAATGCAAGCAATGGAATGGGCTTTATCATATGATGAAATGGTAAGCCATGTAATTATTATTGCATCGACTCCAAAACTATCTGCTCAAAGTATTGCATTTAATGCTGTCGGAAGAAACGCTATCCTCTCAGATCCTAACTGGAATAATGGGAATTATTATCACGGAGAAAAGCCTGATAAAGGTTTAGCGATTGCAAGAATGGTAGGGCATATTACATATCTTTGTGAAGAAGCTATGCATAGTAAATTTGCAAGAAGATTTCAAGATAAAGATAGCCCTGACTTTAGTTTTGATATAGATTTTGAGGTCGAAAGTTATCTTGCGCATCAAGGTAAGATTTTTGTAGATAGATTTGATGCAAATAGTTACCTTTATATAACAAAAGCTGTTGATTATTTTGATATTGAAGCAAAATATGGTTCATTAGAAGAAGCATTTAAAAATACACATGCAAAATATCTGATTATGTCATTCTCTTCTGATTGGTTATTCCCAACTGCACAATCGAAAGAATTATGTAATGCACTAATGAAAAACAAAAAAGATGTATCATTCTGTGAGATAGAGTCGCCTTGCGGACACGATGCATTTTTGCTTGAATATGAAACTCAGACAAATATTATAAAAAGTTTTCTTAAAGAGGTAGTTAATGAATAAACACTATTTAGAATCTAAAGGTTTACATCTTAATTATTCAATAATTACAAATATGATAGAACCTAATTTATCAGTCCTTGATTTAGGTTGTGGCGATGGTACTCTTCTAAAAATGCTTAAAAATAAAGGTATTAATGCAAGAGGTATAGATATCAATCAAGATAATATTGTTAAGTGTTTAGAAAAAGGCTTACCTGTGATTCAAGGTGATATTGATGAAGGTTTGCAAGAATATCCTGATAAGTCTTACGATTATGTTGTTTTAAACCAAACTTTACAATCAACAGAAAAACCGGATTTTGTAATCAAAGAAATGTTGAGAGTTGGTAATAAAGTTGTTGTAAGTTTTCCTAATTTTGGATATTGGAAAGTTAGATTTTATTTAATGTTTAAAGGTAAAATGCCAAAATCAAGAATACTACCCTTTCAATGGTATGATACGCCTAATATTCATTTGTTAACTATTGATGATTTTTATGATTTTGCAAAATCTCAAGATTTTAAAATTGAACAAAAAATATGTATGACAAAAGCTAAAGTTAGAAAAAGTATTTTGCAAAAATTATTTGATAATTTATTTACTGAAGAAGTAATATTTGTTATCTCAAAATAAATTACCCTAAATGGGAATTAATTATCTTTCTAGTAGCTTAAAATAAAAGTAAGTTATTGGAGGTTAATATGAATAAATTAATTATTAATGTATTATGTTTAACATCAGTATTAGTGATTACAATAATAAATGTTGATTCTAACAGTTCATATGCGTTAGAAAACAATACAACTAATAGATTCATCGATAATAGCCCATTAGAGCGTCCGTATAGATTGAACTACCCAAATCAAAGCGGGAATAGAATGCAACAACCAACTCAAATGAATCAAGTATCACCAAACACGACACCACCTGTGAATAAAAACTTTAACGATCCATATAATTATAATGACCCATCAGGAGAAAGGAAATAAACTAATCCCAATCAATACAAATAAACCCTAAATCCTCTTGAGAAATTTTATTCATTAATACATGGATAGACTGTTTATCAGATATATTTAAATTGGCTTTAGCTAAAACTGTTTCACCTAAAGATATATCTTTCTTTAATTGAATATCTACATTTTTGATTGAATGTTTTAATCTAAATTCATAAGGTAACGTTTCTAAAGCCCAAACAATATAATTAGAATTATTTGCGTGGTGATTAACATCTAAATCATCATATCTAACTTCATATGATTTTTGATAATTAAATTCTGAAGGAATAATAATTTTGTTAAATTTTAAATCATTTTCTCTTTTTTCAAAAACTTGAAAATCATTTTTGATTTTGTTTGGATAAACCATTGATTTAGTTTCCATATCAATTAAAGCCCAGCAACTGGAAACTCTTCCAATAATTTCATTTGTAGGATTATAAATTACAAAATCGCGATAAGCAAATAATTTAGAGGCCCCTCTCGATTCTGTTTCAATTTCAATATAATCAATATTTTTAGGATATTCTGTTAACTCTATTCTATATTTTAAAAGAAACCAACCTAAATTATTTGCTTCAGTCCAGGAATATCCAAATCCATTAGCTTCTGCATTAACAGTTGCAGCATCTTGCAAAAATAATATTAATATTGATTCTTTTAATTGGGAGTTTGTATTTAACTCATAATAATTAATTTTATATTTTTTTCTAGTTTTAACAAATTCCATATAAATAATTATACACTTATATGAAAACTTGTAAAATTTTTGTTAAATATTATTTTAACTATATTTTGCTTGAAATAAAATAATAAATACTTGAGGAGAGATAAATGAATATAGGGATACAAAGACAAAATAATATTAATTTTAGAAATTTCAAACATGGTAATTTAGAATATGTTTCAGAAAAAATGGCACCTGAAACAAAGGAATTATTTCAACAAGCAAAAGTTCTTCTAAATACAGAGCGCCCTGTATTAAAAAATAGATTAATAAATTATTCATTTGAAAAAACAACACCTGTAAAATTAGAAAATGGAAAAGAAACAGAAAGCTATTTAGCATATGCAGGTAATACACCAAAGGGGGCATTAATATTGACAAATAATGGTGATATAGGAATGTATTATCGTCATTATGATTATATAAAAAAATCAACACCAAACTATGATATGAACAAAGATGCTCAACAAAGAATAAAAGAAATATTAGATTAAGAGCTTGATATTTTGATTAGTTAGGCATATAATTACAATGTTGCAAGTGGTTTTCTATGGTTGAGAAAGCTTAAGTATTTTCTCAAATTGTAAATCACCACAATAAAACTGAATAGAATAATTACCATATAGGCTCGTGGCGCAGTGGTAGCGCAGAAGACTCTTAATCTTTTGGTCGTGGGTTCGAATCCCACCGGGCCTATTTTTTCATGCAAAGATTTAGTTTTGAGGATTCGAACCAATTTGTTCGGGTTAAACATATTATTTTGAATATGCAATTTATTTTTAAATTTTCGAACAAACGGGTTCTCACTCCCTCCATTTGCTTTGGATACGCTATTTAATAAAAGAATAAATGTTACGAAAAACGATACTTAATCGTTTTTCTAATCGCAAACGGAGTCCTTCACCGGGCCTATTTTTTCATGCAAAGATTTAAGCTTCTGTATTAAGTTTGTTAGTAAATGTCTCTGCTTTATTTAATATCTTATCTACATCAGGTTTTTCACCTTTTTGTAGTTTATTTGAATATTTTTCAGCCTTTTTAATGGTTGAAATATCTGAAGATAATATTCCTTTTTTAAACTCTCTTTCTTTTACTCTAGCAACAAGATATTTTACTTTCTTAAAAACTTGAGCCCAAGTTTTTCCATTATCTTTCCATCCTGTTGAAACATCTTTAGTCTTTGTATATATCAAGATGTCATATTTATTATTTTTTTGATTCTCTATAATTTTATCTAATTTGTTTAACTGTTTGTCATTAAAATTTGTTTTAATATATTTCTTTGCTTCTGGCGATATTTTTACAGCCATACCAAAATTTAAATTATTAGTAGAATTCACTATTGTTTGCATTAACATATACCCCTTAATGTTTAGATAATTATAACATAATATGAATTTAAGAAGCTAATTATTTGACTATGTTATAAAACTATTTAGGGATAGCAAAAGTTATGGTTGTTCCTTTACCTAATTCACTTTCAATATTTATATTTCCACCGTGAGCTTCAACTATTTTCTTGCAAATATTTAACCCCAATCCAAAGCCTACTCGTTTTTGTTTTTTAGCTAATGACATATATTCATCAAAAATATTTGCTAAATTTTCGGGAGCAATACCATATCCACTATCTTTGATTGAAAATATAAAACTACTTTTATTCTGTTTTAGGTCAATCCAAATTTCTGAACCTTCAGGAGTGTATTCTATAGCATTTGATAATAAATTACATATTAATCTTTTTATTTCTATAACGTCAATGTTGATTTGTTTTTTATGTAGTGTACTTTTTAGGTGAACTTTTTGTTTCTTTTCTTCTATCAAAAATTTCATAGATGAGATTGAGTCGTGTACGATTTCTTCAAATATAGTATTTTCTAAATTGAGTTTAATATATGAATTTTTGCATTTGTAAAAACTTAAAATCTGGTCTGTTATGTGTTTCATATATTTAACTGAGTTAAGTACACTTCCAATAATTTCATGTTGGCAATCAGATATCTCTCCAAATTTTTTCTGTATAAGTAATTCTAATGCATTTATTTCAGCATTAATAGGACTTTTTAAATCGTGAGTTAACATAGCAACAAAATTTTCTTTTTGCGTATTAATAGTTTTTGTATGCAATTGTTTCTTTAATATGTTATAAACCTGTGTTTTAACTAGTTCAATGTTATATGGTTTTTCTATATATGAATATGCTCCTAATTCGTATCCGTTTAATTTTGATTCAATATCAACCATAGCACTTACAAATACAATTGGTGTTGTAGAGTTTAACTCTGTTTTCTTTATTCTTTTTGCTAAATCAAATCCGGAAATATTTGGCATTAAAATATCAAGCATAAATAAATCAAATTTTTCTGTTTCAATATTTTTGATAGCTTCTTCGGGGCTGTTATATGAATAAATTTTTATATTCAAATCTGATAGAATTTCAGTTAATAGTTTAATATTCATGTCATTATCATCAACAATTGCAACTTTTGATTCAGATAAGTCAATATCAGATATTTGAGAGTGATTATTTTGAGGAGTAATTTTGTTAAAAAATTTATTTATAAGGTTTTCATCAATAGGTAAATTTATTATATTTTTTATCCCTAATTCATTTGCTTTATCAATAATTTTTTTAGATGGATTATTTGTAGCTAACCAAAATTCGGTATTAGGATTATTATTTATTAAATTTGATAATTTATTAATATTATCGGTTGAGAAATTAATCTTTAAGATACATAAAGGGTGTTTTATTTCATTATTTGCAGGAATTTCATCCAGTATTATATAATTTGTTGTAAATAACATAACACCATGAAAATATATAAAAGATTATATAATTTAAACTACCTGATTGGGTTATTTATCACAATAAAATAAGTAAAATTTATTAAAATACTTGAAATTTTAAAGAAAACTTGCTATTATTTAATTTTAGTAGTAATATGAAACATGTAATTTATAATCCTGGACTTAAGGAGATGTTTTTGACCGTAATTAAGAGGCTTGTATTATGTATGTAAATAAATGCATTAAATGTGGTGCTGAGTTTGAAACTAAAAACCCCAAACGTGTAATATGTCCAAATTGTTTATACGCAGATAAGAGTTCTTCTTCATCTGGAAGTGATGCTGGGCAAGAAAGTGGTCAGCCACTTCAAAGTTATAGTTCTTATTCTACAGATGATAGACCACAACGTCAGTATGATAATAGAAATAATTATTCAAGACCTCGTAATAATTATGGAAATAATAATAACAGAAGTCGTTATGATAATAATAGAGATAATAGAGGCGGTTATCAACAAAGACGTCCAAATAATCAAGGTGGAGGATACAATAGACCTCAACAAAACAGGCGTCCTAACCAAGGTGGATTCAATAGACCTCAGCAAAACAGACGTCCAAAACCACAAAAGAGAGCTGCTAAACCTCTATTAATAAGTAAAGAGCAATTAGAACAAATAGAAATTTTCTACAAGACTATGTTGCCTTTACCAAATCCAGATGCGCATGAAGTAATTGGTGAAAAATTAGGAATTGAACCAAGAAAAGTATTCTTTGGTATAAACTTAGTTAGACAAAAACTAATGTTACCAAAACTTCCATTCCCTAAACGTAAGTTAGCAGTATCACCTGATCAAATGTTAGCTGTTAAGAGCTTATATGAACCATTACTTCCATTACCTCCAATTGGTTGCCACAAAATTATTGCAGCTCAATTGAGAATTGATGAATGGCGTGTTCACGTAGCAATTAAATTGATTCGTGCACAAATGGGCTTAGATAGATGGAACGAAGACAGACCTGATAAACCAGCAGATTATATGGTTCCAAAACATCCTCAAAAGAAAGCTGAAGAAAAAGCTGCAAAGGAAGCTGCTAAGAAGGCTAAAGCTGAAGCAGTTGCAGAAGAAGAAAAGCAAGAGATTGTTGAAGAAACTCCTGTTGAAGAAGTTGTAGAAGAAAAACCTAAAAAGAAAACAACTCGAAAAACAACTAAAAAAGCTGCAGAAGAAAATGTTGAAGCAGAAGATGTGAAAACAGAAGATGCACCTGTAGAAGAAAAACCTAAACGTGGAAGAAAACCTAAAAAGAAAGAAGATGAGTAAATACGTTTCTGTTGGTAAAATATTAAATTTTCACGGTGTTCGAGGCGAGGCAAAGGTTGGGTATTCAAAGAATCAGCAAGATTTTTTGAATATGCTTGAAATGGTTTATGTGTTGTTTAACAATGAATATAAACCTTTAAATATTAAGTCAATCAAATTCAATAATAAATTTGCAATAATCAAGTTTGATGGTATTGATACTGTTAATGATATAGTTGTTTATAAAGGCTGTCTGTTATTTGTTGAAGAACAAACAATAAGAGAAAATCTTGATGAAGATGAGTTCTTAATAGATGAATTGACTGGCATGGACGTTGTTGCAAATGGTGAAAAAGTTGGAGTTGTTGTAGGTGTTTCTAACAATGGTCAAAGCGACTTTTTATCAGTAAAAACAAAGACTAAAAATATTTCATTAGTTCCTTTTGTAAAAGCTATAGTTTTGAATGTAAATATTAAAGAAAAAACTGTTGAAATTGATAATATTCCGGGGTTATTGGAATGAGGTTTGATGTTTTAACATTATTCCCAGAAATGATACAAAATTATTGTTCGCAAAGTATTATAAAGCGTGCAATTGAATCTAATGTAATAGAAATAAATACAATTAACCCTAGGGATTATACGTTAGATAAACATAAAAAAGTTGATGATACCCCTTATGGTGGTGGTGCAGGCATGGTTTTGATGGCACAACCATATGTGGATGCTTATGAATCTGTAGAAAAGTTACCTAATTCTAAAACAATAATGTTGACTCCTCAGGGAAAGCCTTTGACGGACGAAGTTGTAAATAAATTGAGTAATAATAAACAATTGATATTATTATGTGGACATTATGAAGGGTTTGATGAAAGAATTAGAGATATTATAAAGCCTGAAGAAATATCAATTGGAGATTTTGTATTAACTGGAGGTGAGCTTCCTGCTTTATGTGTAATTGATAGTGTAAGTCGAAAGTTAGAGGGGACATTAGGGAAAATAGAATCAGCAGAAGAAGATAGTTTTGCAAATGGATTGTTGGAATACCCTCATTATACAAAACCAAGAGAATATAGAGGTTTAAAGGT
>CALVEW010000047.1 GCA_944326645.1 Candidatus Gastranaerophilales bacterium | reverse complement strand
ATGCTATATAAGCTTTTGCAATACTTAAACCGTATATCAAACCTGAACATGCTGCTGTTATATCAAAAGCCGGAACCGGTTTTTGAATACCCAATCTTTCATGAATATGGCAAGCTATTGCAGGATATAAATCAGGTGGGGCTGATGATGCTGCTAAAATTAAATCTATATCTTCCGGATCAATACCAGCTTTTTCTATTGCATTTTTTGAAGCTGCAAACCCTAAATCAATAGCATTTTCTTCACCTGATACAACTCGTCGCTCCTTTATACCAGTTCTTGAATATATCCACTCATCTGATGTTTCATATAATTGTGTTAAATCATCATTTGTAATTACTTTCTCTGGTAAAGAATAGCCAACACCTGCTATTCTTAAAGGAATTAACTTGTTTGTCATTTTAACCTCTAGCCCTCAATAAATTCTGAAATTTTCTTATTAACGCCTGTTTCTACTGCATCCTTTGCAACTCTGACTGCGTTTTTGATTGCGTAAGCTTTACTTCTTCCGTGAGATATTACTGTTATACCTTTTACACCAAGAAGAAGCGCTCCCCCAAATTCTTCATAGTTAATTTTTTCATATATACGTTTCATAAATGGTTTTGCTAACATACCAATTATTGCCCCAACAAAATCTGATTTAAACTCAGCTTTTATCATTCTGAATAACATTGAAGAGGTTCCCTCTGTTATTTTTAAAGCAACATTACCTACAAAACCATCACAAACTACAACATCACATACGTTCAAGAAGATTTCTCTTCCTTCTATGTTTCCAACAAAATTCATGTTGTCTTGATCTTGTTCTAATAACTTGTATGTATTTTGAGCAAGTTCATTACCTTTGCCTGCTTCTTCACCAATATTCAAAACACCTACTCTTGGATTTTCTACCCCTAAAACATTCTTAGAGAAAGTCATACCCATAATTGCAAACTGTTTTAACATCTGTGGTGTACAACTGCTATTTGCACCTGCATCAATTACAACAATTGGTTTTTTCATTGTTGGAAGTGTTACTGCAATAGCAGGTCTTTCGATTCCGGGAATTCGCCCTAAACCAAATAAACTTGATGCCATTGCAGCACCTGTTGATCCTGCAGCAACTACAGCATCTGAACTGCCTTTTGCTACTGCATCTACTGCCAATACAATAGAAGATTTTTTCTTTTTACGAATAGCTTGACCAGGAGCCTCTCCCATCTCAATAATCTCTGATGCATGAGTTATTTTGATATCAAGTTTTTTAGTATCAATTTTTATACGGCGTTTTCTTCCGCCTTTACCACAATCTGAATATATTCCTTCTTGTTCTATTTGGTCTAAAACTTGTTCTATTTGGTCTTGTTTTCCAACTAATTCTAAACCTACTCCATATTCAGAAGCAGCCCAAACTGCACCTGCAACGATTTCAAAAGGTGCGTGATCACCACCCATTGCATCTATAGCTATTCTTGTCATCTTACCCTCTATTCTTCAACAGATTTGTCTTCTTTTTCTTCTTCCTTAACTTCTTCTGAAGTTTCTTCTACTGCTTCTTCTTTTACTTCTTCAACTTTTGCCTCTGCTTTTTTAGTTGATTTCTTTGTTGATTTTTTTGCAGTTTTCTTTTCTTCTTTTACTTCTACTTTTTTATCTTTTAAGCTTACCGGTTCACCTTTATAATGTCCGCAAGCTGTACATACTGTGTGAGTTAAAACTGGTTCTCCACAATTTGAACAAATTGTGGTTTCAGGTTTTGTAGCCTTCCAGTTTGCTCTTCTTTTGCCTTGTGCGCTATGTCCTGTTCTTTTCTTTGGTACTGCCATTTTTCTTATACCTTTCTATATATTTATTACTTCGACTATTTTTCTATTTTTATTGTTTTAAATATTTCCATTCTTTCATCAGGAACTTTAAAGGAGTCATCTTTTTGAAAATAATCCTCCTTACAATTTATACCACAAACTTTTTTATTTGGTAACTCTAATATTACAGATTGATACAATAAGTCATAAATATCTATCTCATCTGAGCCATATAAATCGATAACAAACTGTCCATCTTTTATTTCTACTTCCTGCTTATCATCGTCATAGACTGAATTTTTAGCATACATCTCATCAATATTAAAATCAAATTCGTAATCATATTCTTTTAAACATAAATCACAAGTTAACTTAATATTTCCTGAAATTTCACCTTTTACACTTACAAATTCGCCTAATGGTGTTATATCTATAGATGCATTTACATCTGCTTTTAATTCATCTATATACTCATTTATATCAAGATGAAGTGTTTTTTCATTAGAATTTTCTATCTCTGATATTTTTACCTTATCCATATACTTCATCCTGTAAAACTAAACTTGCAATTTGAGTTGAAACAAAACAAATCTTTTTAACAGGTCCATTTGCCTCTTTTTCTACCAATACTGGAGATGGACTCTTCATTAATTGTTTAAACTCTTGATAAACAGCTTGAGGATTATCAAAATATAACACAACTGGTGTTGCTGCGCCTTTTAAAAATAATACTAATGCTGTTCTGGTCTTTGGTTGTGGTATATATTGTTGAGACATTTTATTCTCCTTGTTCTAAATTTATATTATATATAATAACATAACCTAAAAATTTGGAAGATTGAAATTCAATCTTCCAAATTTATTATCTTTTAATTATTAAAACTATACAGCAACCTTCATTGAGTTTGTAATGATTTCATTGAAACTGTCAGCTTTTAAGCTTGCGCCACCAATTAAACCACCGTCAATATCAGATTGAGATAATTGTTCTTCTATTGTTGAAGGTTTTACTGAGCCACCGTATAAAATTCTGATTGCATTTCCTGCTTCTTCTGAAGAAACTTCTTTTACAACTCTTCTAATCATTGCAATTACTCTGTTTGCTTCAACTGAATCACAAGTTTTACCGGTTCCGATTGCCCAAATTGGTTCGTATGCGATAACTGATTTTGCAATTTCTTCATTTGTTAAACCTTTTAATGCTGCTCTAATTTGAGATGCGATATGTTCATCTGTTACACCAGCTTCTCTTTGTTCTAATGTTTCACCACAGCAAATAATTGGTAATAAACCACCTGCTAAAATAGCTTTTGCTTTTTTATTAATCATTTCATCTGTTTCTGAGAAATATTGTCTTCTTTCAGAGTGACCAATAATTACATAATCACAACCTGCATCTTTTAACATTTCTACTGAAATTTCACCGGTATATGCGCCTGATGATTCCCAATGACAATTTTGACCTGCAATTTTAATTTTATCACTTCCCCAAGATGCTTTTGCTGCTGATACAACTGCAATTGTTGTAAATGTTGGAGCAACTACTATCTCAGGTAATTGAGATTCGCTTAAACCTGAAACAAGAGATTTGATTCCTTCGAATAATTCTCTTCCTTCATCTTGTAATAAATTCATTTTCCAGTTTCCTGCAATGATTGGTTTTCTTGACATAATTATCTCCTTAAATTTGTAAACCACATTCAAAGTTTAAAATAAAAGAAAATCACAATCAAGAGGGAGAGTAAATGTATTTTTTATATAATTAATTGATTTGTTTACATAACTTACTTAAAAATAAAATCAAGCTTTTATACGAAAAGAGAGAAAGTAATATACTTTCTCTCTTTATTATTTCTCTATTGATTGATTGCTTGATCAATTTCTTTATCAAGCTTTGACATATCTCCATCTCTAATTATTACTTTAATCGATAATTGTTCTAATTTATCCATAAACTTCATTTTATCTTCATGCGATAAATTAGACTGTGCAATTTTTTCTTGCATTGAACCCATTTTATCTAAAGTTCCTATCGTATGCATTGTTGTTGCATTTGCATTTAAATTCGTTTGAATTCTTTGAGATGAGGCATTAAGTTCTTCTGTTTCTTTGGTTTCTGATTTTACTGTATCTTTAATATCTTCTGCTTCTTTTCTTACTGTTTCTCTTGTTTTGAATCCCTCATCTTTTACAATTGAACGTGTATAATTACCTTCGTATGCAATATGATCATGTAAACCTGCAGTATTTATATTATCATTTTCTCTTGTTTTAGCAGCTTCATTTCTTACAGTTGCTCGAGTTGCGGCACCCTCTGAATCAACATTTTTATTAATTTCTTTTGTACTTTCATCTATCTTATCTGATAATCGACCTGTATTTATATTATCATTTATCAGAACTTCTCGAGTATTATTATTATCATTATTTATAATCAATGCTGCTAATTCTGCATTAGTCATTTTTGTTGCATTAATATATTCTTGCTTAACATCATTTGCCCATTGCATTAAATCAGCTGAATATCGTGAAACATCATCCATATACTGTGCATTTGTATACTTAGGACGTGCACCTAAACTTTGTGGAATAAACATTGCATTTCCATGTTCATATTTAAACATATCATAAGCTGTTTTCACTACTGCATCAGCACGTTGTTCTGCTGTTTGTGCAGCTTCTGCTCCTTGTTTTCCAAACTGAGTTTTATAAGATTTTTCTAAATCTTTCCCCGCTTTTTGCATATTTTTTCTTGTTTCTTTAGCTGTTTCTCCTGAATTATCAGTTGTTTCTACAGCTAGACCAAATTGTTCAGGGGTCCAACCCATATTTTGCATTTGCTGTTGAAATGCAAACATCTCTGCAGAATCTAATGTGCCACCACCATGTACATTTGCATTTTGAGCCAATGCATATAAAGGTGTTCCTCGCAACGCATCTATTGAAAACCCATTTGACATATTTATACTCTCCTTTCGCTTCACAGAATCTCAACTTATATAATTTTTAAGTTGTTATCCATTATGAGTATTTCAATAATTAATTTTTTCGTTACATTTCTTTATACAATTTTTTTAAATAATTCTAAAAATCTTTTTGCCGGTTTTACTAAATACTTATCGTTCTTATAAAATATTGAAAAATCTCGTTTATATGTATAACCCTTTACTTTATGACAACAAACATTTTCATGATGTGGGAAAAATTTTAAAAATAAATCAGGCAAAAATGAAGCTCCCAAACCCTCATTTATCATAGAATAGATTGTTTCTGCATTATGACATTCTATTATTGAATTCAATTCAAACCCGTTTTCTTCACACATTCTATGAACATAATGAGTTAAAGCTAATTGTTCCGGAAATATTATAAAATTTTTGTCTTTAAAATCTTTAAAATTAACTTCTCCATTATCAACATATATATTCCAATTTTTAGGATATACGAGATAAAGTATTTCTTCACATATATGTTCTTCTTTATATATTAAACTATCAGGATTCTCTGTTCCTAAATAAAAATCGATTTTATCTTCTGCCAACATATCCTTCAATATAAATGTAGGGTATTCATCTATTTTTATATAACAATTAGGATATTCTTTATGCAAATCACTTAATATTTTGGGCATAAAATAATAACACCTATGTGAAGGAATCCCTATTATTATATTTGTTTTATTTTGCACAGAAATATCAGATATCTGTATTTTTATATCATCTACTTCATCGATAATTTTTTTCGCTTTTTGTAAAAATAATTCTCCTGCATAAGTCAACTTTACAGGGTTTCTTTCAAATAACTCTACACCCAACTCCTCTTCTAAAAGCTTTATGCTCTTGCTCAAAGAAGGTTGAGCAATGAAAAGTTTTCTTGCTGCCTCTGTAAAACTTTTTTCCTCTGCAATTGTCATTGCATATTTTATTTGATTCAAATTCATATTAATATCATAACTTAAAAATATGGTTTATACAAATTCCCATAGCTTTTAGCTATATATATAATGAATTATTGGTATTATACATATAAATATCAGCATTTTATACTATTTATATACAGAGGAAACATTGTGAAAAAGGTTTTAATTTTACTGATTTTTGGAGGGCTAATGCTTAATTCTGCTGCATTTGCAATCCAAGATAATAATAAAAATATTAAAATTCAGGTTAGAAAAACAAAAAAACAACCTGAACAATCTTTTACATTAAACCCTTATTGGGAATCATATAACGATGAATTATTAAATGGATATATTTCAGAAGGACTTGAAAATAATTTAAACATTAAAATTGCACAAGCTAGAATTAAAGAATCTGAAGCAATTTTAGGGACTGTTAAGGCAGAACGATTACCACAACTTAGTATTAACCCTAGTATTTACCCATTCAAAACAATTTCTAGATGGACTGGAAATTTTGGAAGTGGGAATCATTTATATTTTCCTCTTTTATTAAATTGGGAACTTGATATATTTGGAAAACTTTCTGACAAAGTTAAATCTTCTAAAATTAGTGTAAAAATTAGTCAAGAAGATTTGAATATTGCAAAACTTGCAATCTCATCAGAAATAACAGCATCTTATTTTAATATTATTCTTGAAGATGCTCTAATTGAAAATTACAAAGAACTAATTGCAAACTTAAAAGAAACAATTAATCTCAAAAGACAATTATATGATGGAGGAATAATATCTTATGATAATTTATACATTACAGAATACGAACTTGTTGAAAAACAAAATGAATTAAATAAATTATTAAAGCAAAGAGAAATATTATTACATCAATTTGCAGTATTAAGAGGTATTTCACCAGAAAATAATACTAATATAGAACGAACAACAATTTCAAAACTTGATTTCCCTTTTGATATAAATCAAGATATCCAATCTGATTTGATTTATAACAGACCTGATGTAATACAGGCTGAACTAGGGATAAAAAAAGCTGCTATGGATGTAAAAGTTGCAAGAAAAATGTTTCTCCCATCTGTAAATCTTAATGAAATGGTTGGATTTGAAAATATTAGAGCAGGCAGAATTTTCAATTGGGAAAGTACTGTTTATCAATTAGGTGCAGGTTTATTATTAGACTTATATACCGGCGGATATAAAATGTCATACCTTAAATATAATAAGGAATTAGCTATTGAAAAATTACATCAATATAACAATGTTTTATTAAATGCATTCTGTGAAATTGAAAACTCATTATCAAGTTTAAAAACAGATTATAATTCATACAATGAATTTAACTCAGCAATAAAAAAGTCTGAACATTACTATCAAGTAGCAAATATCAGATATACAAACGGAACAGGTAATAGAATTGATGAGTTAGATGCAAGAAGACAATTATTAATTAACCAAAATTCAATGTATAACGCAAAAATATGTTCATTAGTTGATACTGTTGATATTTACAAATCATTAGGGAGTAAAATAGAATGAAAAATTTTATAAAAATGGTTTTAAAATATCATTATACGTTTATAGTAATGGCACTTTTCATTCTAATTATGGGAATTGTTACTATAGCAAAAACTCCTATTGATATTTTCCCTGAAATTAATACTCCTGTAGTAACTGCAGTATGGACATATACAGGTATGCCTGCAAAAGATATTGAAAGAAGAATAATTACTATTGCAGAAAGAGCATATGCTTCAAGTGTAAACGACATCGAACATATTGAATCTCAATCACTTTTAGGAGTTGGTGTTATTAGAGTTTTCCTACATCCTGGAGCAAATATTAATACAGGTATTACACAAATTAGCGCAGCATCGCAAGTATGTATGAGAAGTATGCCTAATGGGATTATGCCTCCAGATATTTTGAAATATACTCCTACAACTATTCCTGTTTTACAAGTAATAATATCTTCGAATAAGTTACCTCTTCAAAAAGTTACAGATATTTCTCAAAATAATATTAAAGTTCAGTTAACCAAAGTTGAAGGAACACAAGTTCCACTCCCTATGGGAGGGAAAGTTCGACAAATAATGGTTGACCTTGATATGCAAAAAATGGAAGCAAGAGGATTAACACCTGCTGATGTAACAAGAGCAGTTGCAAGTCAAAACGTTATTATCCCATCAGGAAATACCAAAATAGGAGATAAAGATTATTTAATATCATTAAACAATGCAGCTTCAACTGTTGAAGAAATGAATAATTTCCCTATAAAATCACCTAAAACAAACCAAATTGTTTATTTATCTGATGTTGCATATATACATGATGGTAATGCCATTCAAACTAATATTGTTAGAGAAAACAGTTCTCCAGGATCATTAATGACTGTATATAAAGCAGGATCTGTTTCATCTTTAAACGTTGTTTCAGGTGTAAAAAACTTATTACCAACAATTGCTAAAACGATACCTGAAAGTGTAAAAATGAAGGTTTTATTTGATCAATCAATATTTGTTAAAGCATCTATCAGAGATGTTATATTTTCAGGAACATTAGCTGCAATATTAACAGCTTTAATGATATTGATATTCTTAGGAAGTATAAAATCAACTTTTATTATTGCAATCTCTATTCCGCTTTCTGTCCTTTTCGCCATTATTTGTACATCCATTTGCGGACAAACTATCAACATGATGACATTAAGCGGATTAGGACTTGCGATTGGAATGTTAGTTGATAATGCAACTGTTGTTATTGAAAATATCTTAAGAAATAAAGAAGTAATGGTGGGAAAATCAATTAAAGAAGTAATTTATCAATCAGCAATTGAAGTTGCTTCTCCAACATTGGTTTCTACTTTATCTATTTGTACAGTATTTGCACCGATATTTTTGATGGAAGGCTCTACTAAATATTTATTTGTTCCACTTGCAATGTCTGTTATATTTGCAATGATAGGTTCATATTTACTATCAAATACATTAGTACCTGTATTAGTTGATAAGTTACTTAAAGGAAAAGAAGTTCTAAGTAATAATTCCATACTATATAAAATTAATAATTGGGTTAATATAAACTTTAATAAACTTAGAGAAATATATAAACAATTCCTAGTAAAAGATATTTTCTCAAAACCTAAGAGAGTTGGATTTATATATGGAATAATTGTTTTATCAGCAATTATAGTTCTTCCTTTTATCGGTGAAAACTTCTTCCCTGAAGTTGATGCAGGACAAATTAGACTACACGTTTATGCCCCACATGGAACAAGAATTGAGGAAACAGCAAGAGAATTTTCTGAGATTGAAAAAACTATAAGAGAAGTTATTCCTCCTAGTGAACTTGAAACTGTTCTTGATAACATAGGACTTCCTGCAAGTATGATTAACCTTGCATTTATGGATAGCTCTCAAGTTGGTGTGGGAGATGGTGAAATCTTAATTGCTTTAAAAGAAAATCATAAACCTACTAAAAATTATGTAAAAAAACTCAGAAAAGAATTAAATAAAGAATTTCCTAATTCAACTTTCTTCTTCCAAAATGCTGATATGGTAGGAAGAATACTTAACTTTGGTTTGGCATCTCCTGTTGACATTCAAATTCAAGGTCGAGAACTAAAAGAAAATTATAAAATTGCAACACAAATGCTTGATGAAATAAAAAAAGTTAGAGGTGTTGCTGATGCACATATTCACCAAATCACAGATGTTCCGGAAATTAAAGTTAATGTTGATAAAGTTAGAGCTAGTATGATGAATCTATCTCAAGAAACAATTTCACAAAACACACTAACAGCATTAACTTCAAGTGGACAAATAGCAAGAAACTATTGGGTTGACCCACAAAACGGAGTTAATTATTTACTTGCTTTGCAAGTACCACAATACAATGTCGATACAGTTAAAAATGTTACTGATATACCTGTTTCATTCAACAATGATAAGCCTGTAAGACTATCAAATGTCGCAACAATATCTTCAGGAGAAACAGATAGCGTTGTTAATCACTATGATATACAACCTGTATATGACATATTATTAAATATCCAAGATAGAGATTTAGCAGGAGTTACAAATGATATTAATAAAATCGTAAAAAAATATCAGAAAATAGCACCTAGAGGTACATTTATAAATGTTCATGGTCAGGCAAAATCAATGAATTATGCTGTTACTTCTTTAGTCTCAGGATTAATGCTTGCATTGATTCTTGTTTATCTATTAATCGTTGTTAATTTCCAATCTTGGAGAAATCCATTTATTATAATAACTCCTGTACCACTAGCATTATCAGGTATTTTATGGATGCTATTCATAACAGATACAACATTCTCAGTACAAGCTCTGATGGGTTCTATTATGGCAGTTGGAGTATCTTGTGCAAACTCTATTCTTGTTGTATCATTCGCAACTGAAAAAATGAGAGAAGGATTAAATTCAATGGAAGCTGCTATACAAGCAGGTTATACAAGAATTAGACCTGTAATTATGACTGCAACTGCAATGATTTTAGGTATGTTGCCTATGGCATTAGGAATAGGTGAAGGCGGAGAACAAAATGCTCCTATTGGAAGAACTGTTATTGGTGGCTTATTATTTGCAACATTTGCAACACTTATTATTGTTCCTATGCTATTTGGAATTTTAAACAAAAATAAAATATATCAAAAGGTGGAAGATGATGATTAAAAACATTGTTAATGAATTAACTAAAGATAAGAAAAAATTAATTATATATATAGTTCTAACCCTATTTATTTTAGGACTTATTCCTAAAATATCAAGATTTATAAGTACAGCAAAAGAAGCAAGGCAAGCTGAGTATATTGCAATTACAGAAACACCTGTCATAACTGATGGTGAAAACAAATTGGAAATATCAGGGTAATCAGAATCATTTTTACAGACAGAGATTTTTGCAAGAATAAAAGGATTAGTAAAACAAAGATGTGTA
>CALVEW010000046.1 GCA_944326645.1 Candidatus Gastranaerophilales bacterium | reverse complement strand
CTGTATTAGTTAATTCATTTACTGTTTTAATAAAATCTTCTTGCTTATCTTCTGAAACAAATAAAAGAGATTCATTGAAATGTTCAGTAAATTGTTGAATAGCTTGTTCTTTATACATTTTATTATCATCGGAAGCTATTTTAGTTTGCTTCATTTGATTTATATCGTATTCAATACTTGTTAAATATTCAGATTTTGTAATTGCAAAATTCTTTTTATTTAATGAATATTTGTCTATTTTTTGGCTTAATTGCTTCATTTTATCATTTGAATCATATCTTGAATTATCAGATTTTAATACTTCTGTAGTAAAGTTATTCAAATCTTCTCTAAGATTCTTTTGTTTTTCAGGTACAACACTAGCCATTAAAGCATCAAAACCTTTATTTAAAGATGTTATATCATTGTCTATGCTTTTCTTAATTACAGTTTCAGGACTTATTAATTTATAATTTGTAATTTCCTTATCCATGCCGGCAAATGCTTTTTTATAATCAGCACCGGTCGCACCTTTCTTAAGATCTAAAACTTCAAGAGCAGATTGAACAGATTTTTGTACATCAGTATCATTATAAGAACGAGTAACAAATTCTCCTGCCAAATTATTAATCTTAGCAGCTTGTTTCTTAGATAATTTAGAATTATCAGGAATAGAACTAATTTCATCTGCTAATTGAGTATGAATATCATAAACTCTTAACGTTGCCTTCTTACTATTTACATTGGTTAGAGTTTTCATTAATAAATCATTAATAGTATTTTCAACGTTCTCAGCATCAACATCACTAATTAATTTTATCTTAGGGTAAGCAGGGAATACATTATATTTTCTAAGAGCTTCTGCTTTTGATTTATTAAACATCTTATCGTAACTTAAAGATGTCATTGACATACTAAAATCCCTATATAAATCATCAAAAGTTCTACCACCCTTACCGGTCTTTGGATCAGCATTTATATATGTTGCACCTTGTTGATGCTTATATAACTTGTGATACTTATAAGATGGCTTAGTTTCAGATAATTTTACATCTTTAAGCAACTCTTTTTGGAACATAACATTACGTAATGTTGATTCAGTCTTTTCATCTGAAGCCTTGAATCGTCTTAGCATTTCATAGCCGGTATAATCTTTTATACCTAAATCTTTATGTTGAACATCAGAAGTTTCATTTTTAAATTCTTCTGTTGTCATATCTTGAAAACGTCTGTATTCTTTTACAAAATCAGCATTTGTTTCAGGATTATATTTTCTATCAATATAACCTGCGATTGCTTTAAATTTTGTAGATGTATTATTTACATCTTCTTCATTAAAATATAAAGAATCTGACAAACTTTGTGTCAATTTTTCTTTTATTTCTTCTTTTGCTTTTTGCGCAGATTCAGAATCTGGAACAACTTTATCAAATTGTTTTAACGTTTTATTAACCATAAAACCGATTGTATGTTTTAAACTTCCATCAAATTGATTGATTTCATCACCTTCATACATAGCAGTATTTTTTATAATTGATATTTTTTCTTTATTACTTAATTTAATATTATTATGTTTTAAGGCATCTGAAAGAATTGAGAAAACTTTGTTCTTATCTTTATTTAAGGCATATGAATATAATACTTTTGGTTCTTTACCAAATGCATAGTCAAAATAACTTCTTGCATTTTCATCTCGTTGCTTTTCAAATGCTTTTACTTCTTCAACAGTATTAGCTTTAGCTAATTCTTTCCAATCAGCACCATCAGGGAACGAACGAGTTAATGCAACTTTTTCAAAATTAACCTTTACAATATCATTATTAGCCAATGAATTGTAATCATCTTCTGTATCAATACCTTTATTAAATGGAGTTGATTCAATACGTTTTTCTATTTTTTCATAATCTTTAAGATAAGCACTACCGGCTTTTTTATTTTTCGCAATTTCTTGTCTTATTTCAGCCTGCGTCATGTTTGAAGCTAATTTATTTAAATCTTCAATATAATCTCTTGTTGGGATAAATATAGTATCCTTCAAACCTGCTGCAACACGTTTAACAGTACCATCGTCTCCAGGTAAAATCACATCAAATACAGATGAGAATTTATAACCATCATTATCTCTGGTTAATTTCTTTAATTCTTTACTTGTTGGAGCATCTGATACAACTTCACAACCTTTATACATCAAATCATCAACATAGTTACCATTTCTATACTTATCATTTGTAATGTAACCTGTTTCACCACCTCTATGATCACTATAATCAGTACGTTTTACACCATCTGAATCAACCCAAGTATTTTCTTGTTCACAAGCTCCCCAACTATTATCATGATATAAAACATCCTTACCATTTAATGGAGAAATTTCTGCAACATATTGAGCATGAGCACCCATTTTATCGTGGAATACTGATGAGCCTGTAACACCTGAATGTGGAGAATTCTTAATTTTATCTACAGCTTTTTCTAAATCTTTAGTTGATTGATATTTTCTATCTGTCATTTGCTGGATAATTTTTACTTCTTTTTCAGTATTCATACCACCAGTTATTTGAGGAACCCAATAACTCCCCATTCCAACACCCATTTTTCGAGAATGTTCTTCTAATGGTTTTCTTATTTCACCTAATACAAACGCTTCTTCTTTATTTACATCTGAATACATTTGATTTATTGATTTACTAATTCTTTTTAATGTTTCCTTTTCACCATTTGATAATTTATACAATGAAGGATCTGAAATTTTTCCTTGTCTTGATGAAAATTCATCTTCAGAACGTAATTTATCTATTTTATCAAATCTATCACGTAGAGGTATCAGTTCTTTTTCTGAAACAACTTCGCCTTTATCTTCCATTTTCTTCATAACAGCATCTTCCGGTAATGGTGAATTTATAATTCTACCTTCACCATCAGCAACTAACATAATACTTCTTACATAGGAAACATTCTCTGAAAGATTATTAAATGAAGCACCTACAGACATTAAGTATTGTTTTGATGTATCAAGAGGTGTTTCTTCAGGAAGTTTATTAGCTTCATTAAATGCTTGTATTATAGTAGGACTATCTTCATCTTCCGGATTTTGCATTGCATGCTTAACAATATTAAATGCGTCTGCAAAGCTTTGTAATTGGTTTTTATAACCCATTTTATTGTATATTTCTGTATATTCTTTATCTGATGCACCATTTAACAATGTTTTTTCAAATTTTGAATACTCTTTTAAAACTTTATTCTTGTCAGGTTTCGCTAAACCTAATGCAAAAGAAGCATCACTTAAAGATTCTTTATCTCCTTGCTCTATTGATTCTCTTAAGCCTTTAACTTCAAAATACATAGACTGTTTTCTATCACCTAGACCTAACAATCTGTAACCTTCATCTAATGTAGTTGTATAAATAGTATCAAGACCTTTTTTTAATTCTGATAAATTATCAACAACTGTTTTTTTATCAGCATCAATACCTAATACATTTGAAAAATGATTTATATAATTTTCATCTCCTGTCTTTTCAATATGTTTTATTACTTTAGATATGTTTTGTGATAATAATGTATCTTTATCATCTACATTATACTTAATCATTTTATCTGTTAAATAGTCATTATCATTTAAAGAAACATTCACATTATTTCTATATGCAGCAGCTGCAGTATATAATTTTCTTGCATTAGAAATTTTACCTGCCTGTGATGATGATGCATGTAAATCCTTCTGAATAGAATGTGATGTTTCAATTAATTCTCTTATATTTGTTGTTTTTGCATCTAACGCTTCTGAGTTAATATTTTTATTAGAATTTAATAAGAAGGCACGAACCTTTTTATCTTTCATCTTTGATTCTTCATTTGGAATAAAATGATATTGTGCTGTCCCATCTTTAATTTTATTAATATCACTTGCTACGTCTTTTCTTAATGATAATAATTTAGAAAAAGTATTATGAATTTCTTTTTCATTACTATTCGGTAAAACAGCTTTGATATCAGATTTCAATTGTGTATGTACTTTTTGTAAATACTCAATATTTTTATCATGATTTTGATGTCTATCGTTTGTAGAAATATCTTTACCTAACTGCATTTTTTTAGCGTTACCGATAGCTTCTTTAGAAACCAATAATGCTTGATAATACTTATGTTTGCTAGCTAAATTAGGATCTTCCATTGGCATTAAGAAATGATTATCATACTCAGCCCCAAAATTTTCTGTATCAAATGAAACATAATATTCTTTAGGTTTATTGCTTGAATCATACAAGTCACCTATATTCATCCATTGAGTAGTTGAAGCATCTACTATACGATAACCTTTTTTCTCTGCAGCATCAAAATCTACAGGGATTTTTTCAACAGGAACTCTTTGACCTTTACCTAATTGAGTTTTATCATAAATCATTACATGCGGTGTATCATCTAATTCTGATAATAAGTTATCTACATAATTAGGTTTATCTTCATAAGCCATTGTTTTTCTTGCAATAGAAATTGCAGCACACATCCCATGAGATTTTTGATTTATAGCTTTAATATTTGGAACTTCTGATTCAGGAGTATCAACAACTAAATCATTAATCATTTCAGCTAATACTTTTGTTTTTTTACCTTCTAATTGAGGATTAATTTTATAATCATCACTCATAAAATAATCTAATCTGTTTAATACATATTTTTTTTGCTTAATTGGGGTTTCTGATGATGATATAAAATAATCTAAATTATTTTTAACCTTTTTTATATTGGGATTTGTTTCATTTTCTAACTGTGACAAATCTAAGCGTGATAAGATATTTTCTCTTGAAGTCATTATTGATTTTTCATCATCGGTCAAGCCTTTTTTAGTATTAAAAACTTTATCCATTAATGGTGTGTATTTTTTTTGAACAATTGGGTTAGAAATAGCTAATGATTGTTTTGTTGCATTATGCAACTTAGATTTCCAATCATTTTTTGATTGTTTACCTAAATCTATATTAGTACCGTATTTTAAATCTTCGGCAACATCAAGTAAAAATTTAACATTATTTTCACCTGACTCTTTTGACAAGTTATCAATTGCTTTATTTATTCTAATTTGATTATTTTCAGTTAAAGAATAGTTATTATCTTTTTTTAATTGTTCTACTGTATTTCTATCTTCACGACGGCCTTTAAATGCTGGTTGAGATGGAGTAAATAAATTTAACTTCATAATTTTTCCTTATACACACTTTCGCACTTTTTAGCTTAAAACTATGCACAAGTTATTTTTTGCTAATTTATTACAAAAGATTAAGAAATTGAGTAAAAACACACTAAAAAGGAAGGTAATTAAAACCTTCCTTTAATAATTTTTAAATTTGATAACAAAACTAAATCATATTTTTTCTAATTTTTTCTTTAGCTTTATCAATTGCATTAATTCTTTTTTGAACAGCATTAATTTGTTTCTTTAAAGCACTTCTTTCATTCTTAACTAATTTATACTGAGCATCAACATCAGCATATTTTGTTTTTAAATTTAATAAATCATTTCTAATATCAACTTGCGCATTATCTAATTGTAAAATCGCATTTTGGATATTACCGTTACCTAAAGCTTCTTCAGCTTGAGGAACACCAGTTGCCTTAACAGCAGATTGTACAGGAGTAGCTTTTGGAGCTTGAGATGATGAAATACTTGGAGCTTCATCAAAATTTAAAGGAGTAAAAGCATTTCCATCAGCAAACGCAACGCCTGAACATAATAACATACAAGCAGTTAAAATTATCTTCTTCATATACATATCTCCATACAGTACAGTAACAATAATAATATTAATACATATTATAACATTGCAAATCATACATTTAAAGTAAATTAGATATCTAATTTATACCCGCCACCATATATAGTTGCAATGTATTTTTTATCCCCTGAAATTTTTGCAATTTTGCTTCTCAAATGTCTAACATGAACTCTTATAGTTTCAACATCATCATCAGGTTCATAGCCCCAAATTTCTTTAAGAATTTTAGCTGATGAAACCATATTACCGTGATTTTGGAATAATAAATTAAATATATCAAACTCAATTGGAGTTAATTTTGCTATTTTATCATTAATTTTTACACTATAAGTTTCAGGTAAAAGGGTAATTTCTTTATAAGTTAACAATTCTTTTACTGCTACAGACTCAGGAATTTGATTTGAACGTTTTAACAAAGCTCTCACACGAACTTTTAATTCTTCCATTTCAAATGGTTTAACAAGATAATCATCAACTCCAATATCAAAACCTTTAACTTTATCATTTAATTGCGACAATGCTGTTAGCATTAAAATAGGAACATTTTTTAATTCCGGATGCTGTCTCATTCTTTGAGCAACAGTATAGCCGTCAACATCAGGCATCATTACATCAAGAATTACTAATGAAGGTAGTTCTTGTTTTGCAATAGCAAAACCTTCAATCCCGTCAAAAGCTTGAACAACACTATAGCCATTTAATTCTAAATTAATTTTTATTAGCTCATTTATAGCAATATCATCATCTACAACTAATATTTTGTTCATATTTTTATAATAATATAAAAATATCTTAAATAAATACTGGAATTTTTTTTTTGTCCCTAGTATCATATAATAACATAGTTGAGAAACATAGTATGAATAACGATAATATGGCAGATGGAATCTCAGATTTAATATCCCAAGAGATTCATTCAAAAGATAAAATATTTAAACCCGACTTTAATCAAAAAACCGGCAGAGAATTGCTTGCGTTTTATCTGCAAACGAAATTTAAACAAATTCTTGCTTATGACAAAAAAGCAGATATTCCTGTGTTCATAAATATTAAACCGGATTTTATTGCCAGATTTTCAAAACGTCTTATTAACAACCCTAATAAGCGTTTTTTAATAGGTATAACAGGGGAATCAGCTTCAGGGAAATCAACTATATGTAATGAAATTGAAAATGTTATCAAAAATTTTGAGTTACCTGTTTCTATCATTACAACTGATAATTATTTTAATGATATTTCAGAATTAATTTCAAAATACGGTGGTTTTGATAACCTAAGAGATAACGGTTATGATATAGACTCACCTCAAAACTTCCAATTAGAACTGTTACGACAAGACTTAGAAAAAATTTCGATGGGAGAAGATATTTATACCCCTGAATATTTACCAAATGGAACAGGTGTTTCCGTTCCTTTATCTAAATTTGTCAAATCAGAAAAGATTATTGTTGTTGAAGGTATGGCAACAATGTACGAAGGAATAAAAGATTTATTTGATGTCAAAATATATATTGAAACAGATATTGAAGTAAGAAGAAGGAGATTTTTAACAAGAGCATGTGATGAGAGAAACCAAGATATGGAAAATGCTCTTAAACATTGGGAATACATTTTATCTGCAGGACAAAAATATATTATACCTGCAAGAAAAGATATGGATATTATATTAAATGGAGATTCAAGTTTAGATTATTTCTCTCAAATTTTAGAATATATCCACACTATTACCAATAATTTTGAACAATAAATCATTCTTTTAATTAATATACAGCATTTCTAATTTATGTATAATATAGACTATGAACTTATTAGAAATTAAAAATTATTCTATGTCATTCCGCTGTGAATCAGGGATATACACAACGTTAAATAATATAAACTTGAATATTCCACAACAATCAATGGTTTCACTTGTTGGAGAATCAGGTTGCGGAAAAAGTATGACAGCAATGAGTATCCTTAAACTTTTGCCTAAAAATGCAATAATAGACTCAGGAGAAATAATTTTCCATAATCAAAACATATTAGAACTATCAAATTCGGAAATAAGAAGCATTCGAGGGAACAAAATTTCATTAATCCCACAAGACCCAATGACATCATTAAACCCCTTATATACAATAGGGAACCAACTACTTGAAGTTATTAATAAAGATAAATCAATTTCCAAAGAAGATGCAATAAAAAAAGCAATTGAAGTTTTAGAAATTGTAAAAATTCCAAAAGCCAAAGAAAAATTAAATGCTTACCCTCATGAATTTTCTGGCGGGATGAAACAAAGAGCAATAATAGCAATGGCACTAGCAACTAATGCAGAATTAATTATTGCAGATGAGCCGACAACAGCACTTGATGTAACAATACAAGCTCAAATTATGAATATATTAAATGAAATTAAAGAAAATTTAGGCACTTCAATACTATTAATATCCCACGAGTTAAATCTGGTTGGACAATATTCTGATGAAATTAATGTAATGTATTCAGGAAGAATAGTTGAAAAAGCTCCATCAAAAACTATTTTTGAAAATCCATTACATCCTTATACCATTGCATTATTAAATGCACTTCCTGCAAATAATCATGGAAAAGAGCTTAAAACTATTAACGGACAACCACCAAACATTCAAGAAGTCATATCAGGATGCCGTTTTAATCCTCGCTGTGAAAAAATGATAGACAAAATTTGTAATGTAAAAAGTCCGGCTCTAAAAGAAGTAGAACCGAACCATTTAGTTGAATGTTATTTATATGAAATCTAAAGCCTAATGTCTAATTGGAACTCTTACTAAATGTCCTTGTTCATCATAAGAACGCTCTAAAACAATAGCTTTATTTTCATCTCGATTTTTATAGATATAATATAAAACCATATCTGTACCAACCAAAACAAAATTAAGCAGATATAAGAAAAATACCATATCAGGGCTATATAAAGCCTTGTGAATCATACCGCATATATAACCAATTTCAACTAGCCATAAGAAAAAAATACTTTTCCCTTTAACATTTTTTGTTTTATAAGTTTTAGCAACTTGAAAAGGCCAACTTGCTCCAAAACATATCATCATTCCGGCTTCAAAAATACTCATATAAAAATCCTTTATTAAATGTAAATTACACACTTATTATAATACTTTTTTTTTCAATTTCAACCCTATAAAATAAAACTTAATTTATTCTTTATATGTTTATGATAAAATACAAAACTGAGAATATGGAGGTCATCTATGTCAGACAATTTTAGCATTGATATCGTATCAGGGATAGATCATAACGAACTTTTAACAGCAATTGATAAAGTAAGGAATGATTTTTTATCTACATATAACCTTGGAACAAATACACAAATTGATTTAAATCCAGATAAATCAATCACAATCACAACCAACAATAAAAATAGTATTAAAGAAATTTGCGATAGCTTTGAATCACACTTAAATAAAAATGGAAATAGTGTAACAATAAACAGCATTGAATCGAGTGAAACAGTTGTTGGATCAGAGGTTAAACATATAATTAATATTATAAAAGGTTTCACTAAAGATATCGCAGATTCAATCGTTGACGATATCAAAGATTTAAAACTTGAAGTAGAAACAACAATACATAATAATCAAGTACGTGTTACTGGTAAAAATAAAGCTGATATTGATAATATTATAAAAATGATAAATAATAATCAAAAAAAATATAATACACCAATACATATTACAAATAACAAATAAGGAGAATTACTATGGCAAAAGATAGTAGCTTTGATATTGTATCAGAATTTGACAGACAAGAGCTTTTAAATGCTGTTGATCAAGTAAAAAGAGATTTACAATCAAGATTTGATTTAAAAAACTCTAATTCAGATATTGAATTAGAAGCAGACAAAACCATTACTATTACAACTAGTGATGATATGAAATTAAGAAACATTTATGACATTCTTCAAACTAAATTAGTTAAAAGAGGACTTAGCATTAGAATATTAGATGCACAACCAGTAGAAAATGCTCTAGGTGGCAATGTTAGACAAGTATACAAACTAAGAAAAGGATTAACCCAAGAATTAGCTAAAAAAATTGTTGCTGATATTAAAGATTCAAAACTAAAAGTTCAAGCATCAATTCAAGGAGATCAAGTAAGGGTAACAGGAAAAAGTAAAGACGACTTACAAGAAGTTATAAAACTTCTAAGAGGAAATGAAGAAAAATATGATTACCCTCTACAATTTACAAATTACAGATAATATTTATAACATACAAAAAGGCGGTCTTAGAATGACCGCCTTTAAAAATCAAGAATAAATTATATTAGTAAGAATTTACTTCAACATATTCATTTTTACCGCCACCATTTACTAAAGCAGCTACTCCTGAAATTACTGCACCAACTACTGCACCGATAGCAGCACCTTTCCAACCGAATTTTTTACCTTTCAATGCTCCTTGAGCGATTCCACCTGCAACACCTAAACCAACAGCTGGAGTTACATAACCAAGACCTTTACCAATATTCTTGTATGATTGTTTTCTATCATAACCTTCAATAGTAGTACCTTGCATATAAGCTATAGTTTCTTCTGCTGAATTTTCATGGAAACCACCACCAAAGAAGCCTTCTTTTAGACCGTGCATAAAGTAACCATCACCATGAGCTTTGATATCAGACTCTAAGTCATTACCATTTACTTGAGCATAATATTTTGCAACAGCTGCTCTTATTGAACGTTTCGCATTAATTCTTTCTTCATGAGTTTTTAATTCTTGACCTACTTCATTTTCAATTTCATCACATACTTCATCAAATACTTTGGTTGCTACACCCATATCATTTGATTTGATATAGCTAGCCATTTCTCTTAATTTTTTATTTAAGATTTCAGAAGATGTATTTAAGGCATATTGGTTTCCACGTTGTTTAAAAACAAACTTGGTTTGGCGGTCAGATGAATTATCTAAAATGTCATAATATCCATTAATAAATCTCTCTTAATTTCATTTTATGTCTGGAAGGCTCTCTTAGTGATAAGGGGGTCTTTCGTTTTTCAA
>CALVEW010000045.1 GCA_944326645.1 Candidatus Gastranaerophilales bacterium | reverse complement strand
GCTATATCAACAGAACTTGATTCTATTAAAAAGATTATAGATGATAATGTTTCGGTCACATTCAAGATATTTACATAATTGAAATTCACCCCATAATATTATAATATTACATAGGGGTGAATATGGAAGCTATATTAGAAAAAGTAATTAAACCAAATTCTGCTCAACAAAAATGTATTGATACAATATATGGTTCAATACTTGTATTAGCAGGACCTGGAACCGGTAAAACTTTTACTGTTGTTCATCGAATATCTGCAATGCTTAAAAAAGGTATTTTACCTGAAAAAATACTTTGTTTAACTTTTTCTGATGCTGCTGCTTCTGAAATGAGGCATCGTATTATTAAAGAAATTGGTTTTCTTGCAGCTTCCGTTAATATTTATACTTATCATTCGTTTTGTAACGAAATTTTGAAAAAATATTCTGAAGATTTTTCTTTAGCAAGTGATGTTGGGTTAATTACAGAAACTGTTAAAAGAGAATTAATGATTGAAACTATTGATGAAATTAATCCACAATATTTTGTGGCTGATAGAGGTGGAAAATATTATTATCTATCAACATTTATATCTGCTATCGAAAAAATAAAATCTAAAAGAATTACTAAAGAAGATTATTTTAATGCTTTTCATACAAATCCAAAATATATAAGGGCAAAAGAGACATTGGAGTCTGAAATAGCTGAAAGGGAAGCTAAGGGTAATAATAAAAATGCTACAAGATACAAAGATTTAGAAAAAATTAAAACTAATATTGAAAAAGCAAAAGAAGTTTGGTCAATATATGAAAAGTATTCAGCCAAAATGAAAGAGAAGGGATTAATTGATTTTGCCGATATGATTAACCTTGTAATAGATAAATTCAATGATGATAATGATTTCTTAAAACAAGTAGCAAGTCAATATGATTATTTCTTAGTTGATGAATATCAAGATACTAACGATTTACAAAACAGTATTTTATTTTCTCTTTTATCGACAAAAGAAGTTCCGAATGTTTTTGTCGTTGGGGATGATGATCAAATTATATATGGCTTTCAAGGGGCAAATTCTGAAAATATAGAAAACTTCTTAAAAAAATATCCAAATACAGAGGTTATTTGTTTAACAGAAAATAACCGCTCTACTCAAACTATTCTTGATATGAGCTATAAATTATTAAATCAAGATAAAACAAGGTTAGAAGCTAATCCATTGTTTAAAAATTATTCTATAATAAAATCTTTAACCGCAAAAAATCAAGAGATTATTTCTAAAGAACAAAAAATTAGAAGATGGCAGTTTGGAGAATTAACCCAAGAATATAATCATATTGTTGATGATATTAATTCTCTAATTAAAAATAACCCAGAACTTAAGTTGTCTCAAATTGCCATTATTTCAAAAAAGAAAAAAGAACTAAGAACTTTCGCCGAATTGTTAAAATCAAAAAATATTCCTACACAAATAAGTGAAGGTACTAATATTTTTGCAATCAAATCTTCTACAGTATTGTATTTTTATCTAAAGGCATTGAATAATCAGGCTTTGTGTTCTGACAAACTTTTTGGGCTTTTGCTAGCACCTCCGTTTGATATTTCTTTAAAAGATTACAACAAGTTATTGCATGAACATAAGCGCTCTTGTCGTGATAATAATGATTTTATAACTAATATGGAAATATTATCAGATTGGGATGATGAATTTAAAATTAAATCATTTATAAAAACTTTTAAAGATTTAAAAATGTTTTCAGCAACAAATAATCTAAGAGATACAGTAATAAAAGTTCTTAATGATACTGGGATTTTAGAGTTTTTCTTTAAGTATCCAAGTAATAGATTAGAAAATATTTTAGGTATCAAAAAAATGATTGATGAAGCTACTGATTTGATGCAACTAGATACTTCAGCCACTTTGAATGATTTTATTAATAAATTAGATTATTGCAAAGATAATAATATTGAATTACTAACGGATAAAAGTGATGTTGTTCAAAATGCTGTTCAGCTTGTAACATATCACGGCTCTAAAGGTCGAGAGTTTGAACATGTATATTTGCCTAATTTGTTATCAAATAATTGGGAAGCTTTTTCAATGCCAACAGAATATAAACTTGTTACTGATTTTACAGATGAAGAATCGGATGACTTAATAAAAAAAGATTCTGAACTTATTAAACAATTATTCGTTGGTGTTACTCGAGCAAAATATGCTTTAACGATTTCATATTCTGAAGCTGAAAATGGAAAATTAAAAACAGTTACTAAATATTTAGATGCTGTTTCTGATTTTGATTTTGACAAAGAGGATTTTGAATATAAAGAAGATGATGCAATAACAGAATATTTTAAATCCATTTCTCAAGAAACATTGAATAATAGAGATGATTTAAAAGGAGAATTAAAAGAAAGAGTTGAATCAATAGTTTTAAGTCCATCTTTAATAAATTCTTATAATAATTGCCCAAGACAATTTTTATATAGTAATATCTTAGGAATTAATCTTAATGAAGTTGATTGGGGGGCTGCTAATTATGGCTCTGCTATTCATAGGGTTTTAGAAAAATCTGCAGCTGCCGAAAATTATTATACAAAAGAGGAAGCTATAGAATGTTTCTTAAAAGAAATGGATAAACAAGTTTTCAATTCAAAGGTTGATAAAGAAAATTTCATAAAAAGAGGTCTAAGTATTTTTGATAATTATTATCAGCATTTTTGTGAAACTCCTAAAAGTATGATTTATGCCTTAGAAGATAAATTTGACGGAGTTTTATTTAAAGATGAAATGTTGAATGGTAAAATTGATAGAGTTGAAAAATTATCTGATGGTACTTATGCTTTATATGACTATAAAACAAGTTCTCCTGTAAGTAAAAATCAATATAAGCAAGGTGGTTCAAGAGAAGATTATTATAACCAACTTTGTTGTTATAAATATGCTTTTGAAAAGAAAACAGGTCTAAAAGTTTCAAAAGTTGGTGTGATTTATGTAGAAAATCATACTAAATCAGTTGAACTTGAATTAGTCAAAGAGGATATGGATTATATTGAAAATTTAGTTGTAGAAACATATAAAAATATCCGCAACTTAAACTTTGATGTTCCTGTTTCTCAACCTGAAAAAACTTGTGAAAGATGCGGATATAAAGAACTTTGTAAACTAGATGTTATCTAATGATACATATTCCAAATCATTATTTAAAAGTGTAACTTTACCTGTTTGGTGACATAAGTGGCACTTTGCAATATAAAGCTTTTTATCTTCAACAGCCTTTTTTAGAATATCTGAATGGTTAAGTAGGTATTCTTCAACCCACATTGTATGTTGTTTTGCAAGAGTTTCATTGGATTCTAATGAATTTTTGTCTAAATCAACTGCAGGATAGACACATTTTAATATTGATTGGAAATGCTCTTTAACTTCAGGATAACTTTCTTTAGCATATTCCATTACTCCGCAATTATCATGTCCTAGTAAAATTAGTAATGGAACATGTAATTTTTTTACAGCATATTCTATGCTTTCTCTAACATTAGGACCAACAGTTATTCCTGCTACTCTGACAACAAATAATTCTCCAATCCCTGCTTCAAAAATTAATTCAGGTACAACCCTTGAATCAGAACAGCTAAGAACGCAGGCATGTGGCTCTTGAAATTCTGCAAAGTGTCTTAATGTGTCAATTGTTATATTCTTTGCTTCGTATTTGCCATTTATAAATTGTTCATTTCCTTTTAATAATTTAATAAGTATTTCTTTTGATTCTTTAGGAATATTCATATAATTATCTCCATAAAAATAACACGATAATATTATACACAAATCTTTCTACTTGAAAAAATAAATTACTTGTGTTAAATTTGTTATGCAAGACTAACATTTTAAGGAGTGTGTATGCCTGAAGCTAAGTTAAGCTCAAGTTTAGAAGATTATTTAGAGTGTGTATATAATCGTATAAATTTGAATGGTGTAGTAAAAGCGATTGAAATTTCAAAAGATTTAAATGTTTCAAGAGCATCTGTAACAGAGGCATTAAATAAGCTTGCACAAAAAGAGTATATTAATTACGGACGCTATGAAATGATTTCAATTACAGAAGCCGGAATTAAGAAAGCTCGTGAAATAATTAACAAGCATAATGTTATTCAATCATTTTTTGAAGATGTATTAGGTGTATCTTCAAGTGAAGCTGCGAATACAGCTTGTCAGATTGAACATATTATAACTGAAAATATTCTTGAAAAGTTGTCTAATTTTAATAAATTCTGTTCTTCAGAACCAGATTTTATTAATAGATTTAAAAATAATTAATTTTTTTGAAGATAGTGTTAGGATAACCAAACAATGCTTAATCATATAAAAACAGTCGGTAAATATTTAGATCAGCCTTTAGTTGTTGGGAAATTTTCAAAAGTTGTCCCAGGAGTATTGTTGGGTGGTGCAACTTTATATACAGCAAATGAAGTTAGAAAAGCTCCAAAAGATAAGAAAAAAGAGGTTGCGATAAATACAGGAATGATACTTGGGGCAACCTCATTAGCAGCATTAGCCGCTCCAATAATTGCAGCAAAGGCAGTTAGAAAGCCTTATGAAAAAATTGATATAAATAAAATCAAGCAATTTAATAATGATTTAGTTGAAAACTTTTTATCTCAAAATACAGTAGATTCAAATGTTCATAAAGTTTTAGAAAAAGCTAAGTCTAAGGTCTTAAATATTAAAGAAATTGGTTTATTGAGAAAAAAACTTGAACCAACTGAACAAGGTAAGAAATTTTTGGATGCTTTTGTTCCCGAACCTCAGAATGTAACAGCAGGAGAAATAGTTCAGGATATGGGGCGCTTATCAGTATTAGGAGCTCTTCCCGTTGCAGGTGGTATAGCAGGTGGTATTGCAGGAGATGTTGTAACTGATAAAAAAACTTGGAAACAAAAAGTTCCTAATAAGATTAAAGAAGGTGTATATCAGTATTTAGCTAATATATTTTTATGTAACGTTGGTGCTGCAGGAGCACTAGGTCTTATGGAGTCTTTAAAGGTTAAATCAAAAGCAGCTAGAGCTACTTCTATGGTTGGTGGAATTATTTTAACAGGTGTGATTGGAGGAAGTTCAATTGCAAATTATATTTCAAGAAAGTTTATTAACCCATTGTTTGAGTCTAAAGAAACAAGACAGATGAATAAAATCAAACATAGGCAAGAAAAACTGGAAAAACATAGCCATAAAAAGATGAAATCAGATGATAGAAAACCTGAATTATTAGATATATGTTTACATACTGATGATATCGCAACTGTTGCAGTTATGTCAGGTTTAAAATGGATTGAACCGGCACTTCCTATACTTTATGCAATATCCGGTTATAGGGCAGGTATTGGATATAGAAACGGTGATGATAAAGCTAAATGTCATCATCACCATAATAATTATGAACATGATAAAAAAGAATTATAAAGTTTTGTTTTCGGAGTAATCTTGTCCTCCAAGAGCTTTGTATAGTTCTATAGTCATAACCAGATAATTAGCTTTCTCTGAAATGTGCTCATTTTCTCTAAGGTATAGATTCCTTTCTTCTTTCATCTCATCTAGTTTTGATAAAGCACCTATTGAATATTTTGTTTGTGTTAATGTAAACTTATCAAATTCTAACTGACATCTTTTACTGCTTTCATCGTAGTTTTTACGTGTAGCTTTTATTCTACATAGAGAGTTGTTTAGTTCTTGGATACAAGTTAGAACTGTTTTATTGTATTCTTCAATAGCTTTTTTACATTCGAGTTTTCGATATCTTAAATTTGCCATTTTCCTTCCGCCGGTAAATACATCCCAAGAAGGAAGAACTCCAACAGATGATAAGAATGAACGATTAGTAAATAATCTGTCAAGATGGTATGCATTAAACCCGATGTTACCATATATAGTAAAAGAAGGAAGAAGTTCCCTTCTTGCAACTCTTACATCTAATCCTGTTCTTTGAACATATAATTCTGATTTTACAAAATCAGGTCTTTTAGTAATTGATGAAGAATCAAAATTATCAGGAATGTCAATTAATTTAATATTTTCAATTTTATTTCTTTCAACATTTGTAACTTCTTTTTCACCTAACAATGTAATTAATTGATTTTTAATTATTTCTTGTTCTGCTTCTAAGCTATTTAGTTCTTGTTGGAAAGATGTAAGAGCTTGTTCTTCTGATAAAACTTCAGGCTCAGAACATAATCCTCTTTCATATTTTAATCGTTGCATTTTAGCAATATTTGTTTGTAAATCAACTAATTTTTTGTTGTTTTCAATTAGTCTATCAATTTTTATTAAATTGAAATAATTTGCAGTAAAAGTACTTGATATTAAAATTCTAGCAATTTTCTCGTCTTCAAGTGCTGATTGTGATAGCTTTTTGAAGCTTTTTGTTTGTAAATGATTTTTTCCATAAATATCAATTTCGTAAGTCATTGATAAGGGTAATAAGTATCTTGTTTGAGAATAATTCGGGATTATTAAGTTGCCAAAATAAACATCACTAGATCTTAGCTCTCTGCCGATACTAGGATTAAAATTAATCTGTGGTAACTCATTAGCTAATGACATTTTAACAACTTCCTGCATTTGTTTTGTCTTGATAGTTGCAATTTTCAAATCTTGGTTTTGTGCATAAACTTTTGCTAAATTATTAACCAAAATTTCATCGCCATAATGATTCCACCAACTTGTATCATCAGCCAATACTTGATTGCAGTTTAAAAACATTATTAATATAAAAAATGAAAATATTTTTTTCATACGTGAATAATCCCCTTGTGTTATTATCATAACACAAGAAATATTTTAATTTCAAGAAAATGTTTGACAAGCCTAACAAAATATGTTAATCTATAAATGTTAGGTTTAACAAACATTTATAGAGGGCAAAATATGGTTAGTACTAAACCCATACAATTGGCAAGTGTTCGTCAACAAGCATATGATTTAAAGGTGTTTAATCACCATATATATGAATATAAAAAAGGTGTTAGAAGTTTAATTTTAACCACCGAAAAAAGTATTTATCGAAAACCTATTGAGAATAGGTTGACTAAAGAAAAAATTTCTTATGCAATTCAAGATGTTGATAAGGACAAAATTAATGTATTTTTCGGGGCTAAAAAGTGTATAGATGTTATAAAAACTTTTATTCATAAAAAGTTAAATGAATTATCTCCGGAGCAGGATTTTATATTGGGTACATTATTGGGATATAACAAGGAAGCCCAATGTGACAGATATCTTAGCCAAATTAAGAAGAATTCCGCAAATAAAAAAGCTGTAAAATAAAATATACTTTAATCGTTAACTTATTATACTGTGTAAACTGTACACTAGGGACTAAAAATTAGTCCCTTTTTTATTTTAAATATACAGGTTGTTAGTTTCGGATAAAAATTCCTCAAATTTAGCTCTAAATACTACTAAATCAGCTTTAGATTCCATTGAATCACTAGGATGAATGACTTTTAGAGTGTTACATTTTTTCTTTAGGTATTTGAAGGTTGGTTCTTCTTTCCCGATATAAATACAGGAATAATCTTTATATTCTTCAATAAGTTTATCTAATAATGAATTAATAGTTATATCAGATAATGTTATAACTATTTTATTTTCTTCATCAAAAGAGGTTAGTTCTTCATTTAATTTACTCTTTTTAATTTGTTCATTAATTTCTTTTTTTATTGGTTTTAAATCTTCTTTAGAGATTCCTTTATTATGTATAAATATAGCCCAATCTTCGTATTCAAAGATTAGTTTTTTATTATCTGCAAGAGCTTTTGATAAATGATTATATATTTTTTTTAGTTCTTTTTTGTATTTGTCATCAAAAATTATTTGTTTATTTTCTTGAATTTCTTTTTCTGCTCCTACTACACCATATAAATCAATATTTTCTGTAGAAATCGGAAATTCTTTTTTAAAGTTTTTTATATTCTTATCTGTAATTAAGCTAACTTGTATAAATTCTTTCTTTGCAAAATTTTCAATAATTCTTTTGAACATTGGAGAGAAGAAATAAGACATACTTGTTCTTATATAAGGGGTTATTCTATTGTTGTAGTCAAGAATAATGTGTAATTTTTCTTTGTTTTTGATTTTTTCTTGAATTTCGTTAAGTGTTTTCATAATAGCCCCTTTCTTTGGCTTGCATAAAAGTTTATAACTAACTCTTTAAATATTAGTAATTCCTTAAATATTAATTATTAGGAATATTAATTATATTTTAGAGCTACTTACAAAATTACTATTATAGGGAGGCTGGCTTAATTCTTTTGTAGAAATAAGCTCAAAGACAAAATGATTAAATTGTTTGTAAAATTTATTCATGTGCCTCCTAAGATTACTTAACTTATTATATCATATTTTTTTATAAAATGCGAGAGTTTTTATTTTATTGGTTTAAGTTGTTATATTTATATATTGTTGCTTCGCAATCTAATATATATTGAGCTTTTTGGACTTCTTCACCAATTTGTTTATTTTTTTCTTTAATTTTATTCTCATCTTTAATATTATCAAATGATATAGGAGTATATGTATCAGTTGCTTTGTTTATAATTTTTCTTTTAGTCCATTTGTCAAGTCCATCAATTGATTTGTGATCTAATAAATCGATTAGTTCTTGCTTGCTTAAATTATTGTTATAGTCAGTATTCCCTGCAATTTTTCCGTATTTTTTGCATTGTTCAACTAATTCATCAACAAATTTTTGAGCTTTATTAACTGCTGTTTGTAATTTTTCATTGGAATAATAGTCTTTTCTTTCAATTCTGTCTACAGAATTTCTTAATTGTGCTTTAAGTACACTTAAATTTCTTTGGTATTTTGAGATTTCTGAAAAATCAACTTGATCAATTATTTCTACCGGAGATATGTATTTAGCTTGATATTCTAATATTTTTTGCTCATAGGTTTTGTCTGGATTTTTAATATAGTTATCAATGCAAGTATCTACCATTTTTTGAATTTCTTCAACTTGTTTTATAATTTTTTCTTTAGCATTTTTATCTGATATCATTACAGGATGATAATGTGCTGATGCCACCATTTCAATACCTGATTGTGTTGATTTAGGAAAACTTTTCATTCTATCAAAATTTAATAAGTTTAAAAATTCTCTTGTTTCAACTAATGAATCGTTTTTCCCTCCTTTTGCAATAAGTTCTGGGTTGCAGATTACTTCTATTTTATCGTTATTTCTATTAGTAATATTGTAATTAATATCTGCTACTTGAGGTTTATCTAAATATTCAATAGTTGGGATTGATATTGAGGCAAGAGCTACTAATGATCCTAAAAGTGTATTACGAATTTTATTACTTTTAGGTTTTTCTGTTTCAAACTTATAATCTTCATCATCAAGTGTATCAAATGACTGATTGTTGATGTTGTATTTTTCTTGTGGTTGAATAGTTGGTCTAAACAAGTATTGTGGTTTAATATTTATCATAAAAATCCCTTTCTGGGGATTTAAGTTTTCTCAATATCGATAATTGATTAATATTACTTTAAAATTTACATATGTTTACATATAATAAATAATATGATTAATTTAGTTGCAGCAAATGATTTAATTGACGATATTTATATTGATATGCGCAGGCAGTTTCCTGTTGATGAGTTGAAACCATTATCACATTTTAAAAAAATACTTAATTCGTCTTTATATAAAGCTTTTCGTTGTTTTGATGGGGATGTTGAAATTGGTTACATTCTATGTTTTATAGATGATTATATTTTAGTTGATTATTTGGCTATTTATAAAGAATATCAGTCTAATGGATATGGAAGAAGAATATTAGAAAAATTATTTGAGATATATTCATCTAAAAAAGCAGTTTTATTTGAAGTTGAAAAAATGGACATAACTAATCCAAATACAATAAGAAGGCAAGAATTCTATAAAAAAATAGGATGTGTTAATAGTGGTATTGATTACTTTTTCCCATCTTATAATCATAGTATTCCTATGGATTTATTATATTATTCATTAAGTGATAATATTTTGGATAGATCTGATTTATTAAATTTCATACGCAAGTTTTTTGAAATGATTCATTTTGATGTTGATTGTAGAAGTGAAGTTTATTCTAAAATAAACTAAATGAACCTGTACATATTAATATATTTTTTGTACATTATATTTAATAACAAAAAGAGTGAGGATATTTATGAGTACTAATCAATTATTAAAACCAATTACATTGGAACAAAAAGATAATTTAAATATTGGTGGTTGTGATATGGTTGAACTTGCTAATAAGTATGGAACTCCTCTTTATGTATTAGATGAGCAGACGATTAGAAGTGTTTGTAAAGAATATAAAAATGCTTTTTCACAATATGAAAAAGTTAAAATGATGTATGCTTCAAAAGCTTTATGCAACTCTGCTGTTGCAAAAATTGTTTCAAGTGAAGGTTTTGGATTTGATGTTGTTTCAGGAGGAGAAATTTATACAGTTTATAAAGCAGGAATTGATATGTCTACTGTTTTATTTAATGGTAATAATAAAACTCCTGATGAAATTGAATTGGCAATAAAATATGGTGTTGGAAGATTTTCAATTGATAATTATCATGAAGTTGAATTAATTTCAGAATTATCAAAAAAATATGGTAGAACAGTTAATGCATTATTACGCAGTACACCTGGAATTGAGTGTCAGACTCATATATATATTCAAACCGGTCAATTAGATTCAAAGTTTGGGTTTGATTTATCTCAAATTGATTCAATTATAGAGCATATTTTAGACGTTGATAAAACAATAAATATAAAGGGTTTGCATGCTCATATAGGTTCTCAAATATTTGAACCTCAAT
>CALVEW010000044.1 GCA_944326645.1 Candidatus Gastranaerophilales bacterium | reverse complement strand
CTAGATTTAGGATATGCATCAGCTTTAGCTGTAATATTATTATTAATAATAATGTGTTTTTCTATCATTAATATTTTGTATTTGAAAAAGATAAATATCAAATTTAAATTATTTAATATGATTAGTAATGTAATTTAACCTATTTTCAAGAGAAACACCTTGATTTCTCATTTTCGCAAGATTATCATGTGTATCAGTAAAATATGTTTTTAAAATACTCGCAAGATAATAATCTGAATATTCATATTTTAAAGAATTTTCTAGCGGTAAATTAGCTTTCGTAGCTGCGATAAGGCACTTTTTGTAAATATTATACCTAGGTTCAACTAATGATTCTTTGTAATTAGCATAAGATTCTGGAGATAATCTTAACAATAAAGGCTCTAACATAGTAAATAACGTATTAGGTTCTTTTTGTTTTGTTTTATCTAATTTATCAACAATCCTAAATTGATTGTCACTAATTAAAATATTATTAGGATTTATTATATCCGGGGTATAATAAATTTTTGAGAAATCAATTTTACTATCATGAATTTTATTTAAATCTGCTAAACCTTTTGCAAATTTATCATATGATTCTTGAGGAATATTAGAGCAACGAGGGATAAAATTATTTTCATAATCCATATACTCATCAAGAGTTGCACTATGAGGGCCTTTATACTTAGTGCCACAACATAAAAAATCCTTAGAAGGAGTAGCATTTTTCAAAATTTCGATATTTCCTAACTTTATAACAGGCTCTCCAAAATATATATCTAGCTGATTAAAACGTTTATCCGGTAATTTTGTAAAATTATAAAAATGTATTGCAGAATTCTCATCATACCCACGTTTAATTTTTGCAACATACTTATCACTAATTTTATATACCTTAGATTCTCTTCCTTTATTTATAAAATTTTCAGGAGTCATAATATAAGGTAATGCTTTATTTATAAATTTATGGAATTTAATTTTTGCAGCAATATCATAAACATTAGCATGCAATAAACTGTCAATATTATCATCAATAATTACAGAAATATCTTTATTAAAATTTCTTTTAAAATTTAAATTATTACTTAAATTTTTATAATTTGCTTTAATTTGATTTTTAACTATAGCACTATTATCTATGCTAAAATTATTGGTTGAAATATTTATATTCATAATAATTTTATTAAAATTAACTCCTACAAATAACATAAAACCGGTAAATATTTTTTTTGCTATAAATATTAAATATTGTAAAAGGAAATTCATTAGTTTATACTATTATTACAAAAATATTGAACATTAACAATTAAATATGGGGATGTTTTAAAAAGCGAAGCCGGTGTGAGCCGGAGTTGGCTTGCGAGAGCAAGACAAGCAGGGCGAAACACTACGACAGCGACGTTTCAAATCTATGATTTGTCAGAAGCAAACATACCCATATAAGAAAATATTGAACATTAAAAATTAAATATGGGGATGTTTTGGATTTGACAGGATGATAGGTTTAAATAGGTTGCGAGTCCGAGCGCTGTTCTCGGTTATCAACGAGCAAACTAAATTAAATGCTACAGATAACGTAGTTACACCAAAAGCTTGGGGCAGATCTGCTCAAGCTATCGCTGCGTAGAGCTTAGCTCCGCATTGGTGCTCTCATAGTATTCCATCTTGCCGATGCTATGGGACAATTATGCAAGAACAGTATAATGATGGTAGTAATTATATGCAGTCCACTACTGAAGGTTAGCTTTCCGCCAAAAAGCTTTGGCTAGAGTTCTGGTTTAGTAGATTTCCAGCTTTAGTTGAGATTAATAATTTACTACACTCGTAGAGATTTGTTTAGATCCATTTTGGACGTGGGTTCGATTCCCACCATCTCCATTTTTATATTTTTTAATAATATTATTTATTACTCCAAGGATATACCATATTGTTTAATTTATATTTCTCTCAAATCTGATAATTATATTATTAGAAAGGAGAATATTATGTTCTACAATGTTTTAAAAGCTAAAGATTTAGTTTCACTTAAAGAAGAAAAATTGGATAGAGAAGTCTTAATGGAAAATGGTGATAGTTCACTTACCATTATTGCTCTAAAAAAAGATGAAATTATTGATACTCATACATCAATAGCTGATGCGGCTGTTTATGTTCTTGATGGAGAAATTGAATTACATTTTGATGCTGAAAAATTCAAACTAGATAAAGGTGAAATACTTATGTTCAAAAAAGACAAAGAACACAAAGTATTAGCTTTAAAAGATAGCAAATTCTTATTAATTAGAATATAAAAGTTCGAAACGGGTGAAAATATCACCCGTTTATTTTATAATCTTGTTATGTTTTCAAAAGAAGAAATTATAAAAATCCTGTCATCTAACGATGATTCTATATTAAAAAAAGCTGATGAAATTAGAAAACAATACGTTGGAGACTCTATACATCTAAGAGGGCTAATTGAATTTTCTAACTATTGCAATAGAACCTGTTACTATTGCGGTTTAAGATATGAAAATAAAAACATTGAAAGGTATAGATTATCTCCTGAAGATATTACTAATACTGCTAAGTATGCTAAAAGCTTAGGACTTAAAACAATTGTTCTGCAATCTGGAGAAGACCATTATTATTCTACAAGTATATTATGCAAAATTATTGAAGAAATTAAAAAACTTGATGTTGCAATAACTTTAAGCATTGGCGAAAAAACTTATAATGAATATAAAGCTTATAAAGATGCCGGAGCTGATAGATACTTATTGAGAATAGAAACAACTGATAAAAAACTATATAATACATTGCATCCTAATATGTCTTTTGAAAACAGATTAGAATGTTTATACAACCTTAAAAGCTTGGGCTATGAAACAGGGACAGGATGCCTTGTAGGACTTCCTGAACAAACAATAGAATCTCTTGCGGATGATATTTTATTTTTTAAAGAACTTGATGCAGATATGATTGGAATAGGGCCTTTTATTCCTCACCCTAATACACCACTTGGAAATTATAAGATTGATTTAAAGAAAAATTTTGATTTATCAATAAAAGTTATGGCACTAACAAGAATTTTGCTGAAAAATATTAATATCCCTGCAACAACAGCAATGGAAACAATTAATAAAAACGGACAAATAATAGCTCTACAATCAGGTGCAAATGTAATTATGCCTAATATAACTAACGACGAATACAAAAAACAATATAATATTTATCCTAATAAACAAAATCAAGATATAATTTTGACTAAAGAGAAAATTTCTTCTATCGGAAGAACTATATCAAATAATAAAGGTTTTCGATACAAATAAAAAGAAAAGCGGAAGTTTCCTTCCGCTGAATTTTCCCATATATAAGTATCAAAGTTTCGTATCGTATAAGTTTTATTATTAAATTAAATTTAGAGCAATTGAAGGTGCTTGGTTTGCTGTTGCCAACAAAGATGCTGATGCTTGTTGTAAAATTTGAGCTTTAATAAATGCTGATGATTCTTCAGCCACATCTGCATCTTTAATAGTTGATAATGAAGATGTTACGTTCTCAAATTGAACAGTTAATGCATCACTTGCAGATTCTAATCTGTTTTGATAAGAACCTATCTGTGTTTGACGAGTTGAAACAGTATCAATTGCTAAATCTATAGCATCTAATGCAGTATTATAATCAGTTCCACCTGCAACAAAATAACCTAACAATGTAGCACCATCAACTCCCATCAATGTACTTGCTTCACTATTAGAAAATAAATCTGCAGCCAATTTAATTGAACTATTTGCTGTTGAATCAATACCACATTGAATATTTATTTCTCCTGATGAACCATCCATCAATTTAATACCATTAAACTCACAACTTCCTGCAACCCTGTTAATTTCTGCTAATCTTGCTTCTACTTCTGATTTGATTGCATCTATTGATTCTTGTCCATATGTACCATTTGCAGCTTGTTCGGTCAAATCTCTGATACGTTGCAAGTGTGTTGTTAACAAATCATAATTACTTTCTACTGTGTTTAACATACTTGTTCCTATTGAACAGTTGTCTTGAGCGACTGATACAGAACTTAACTGAACATCCATTTTTTTTGCAACAAAGTAGCCTGCTGCATCATCTTTTGCAGAGTTAATTTTAAACCCTGTTGTCATTCTCTCCATAGCTTGATTTAAACTATTTGTTGCGGCAGTCATGTTTTTTTGTACTAATAACGAAGCCAAGTTTGTGTTAACTGTTAGTGCCATAAATTGATACTCCTTTCAATTGTGCACGGGGTAAACATCCAGTTACAAGCACAAACGTATAGATGCCAATAGCGCTTGCGTTACTTAGCTGTTTAAGATTATGACTGTTCTAAATCCTATAGAATACAATCATCAAATATTCAATACATAGCGTTTATTTTTCAGGCAAATAATCCTTTTCTACCTTGAAAAACGACAACTGTTGATTTGTGGGTAATGTACCTTTCCGTGTCCCCGAGTAATGTATATCCGTATACTTGTATTATTACACATGTTTTAGAAATGTAAACCCTTTTTACATATTTAATGTTACAAAAGTATATATTTCATAAATAATTTCTTTATATAACTGATTTATAAGCTACATTTGTTTTTATTATACAAATACGAATGTAAAATTTTGTAAATAAATGAATAAAAAGACTAAAGATTTGTATAAAAAAGCCGATATAAAAACTACAGTCAAAAGAAAGGATAGTATATGTTAAAAAAGATTGAAACACCTACTTGTAATACCTTTAGTGGCGTAGAATATATACTCAGAGGCGCAAAGAAAAGACGTGCTTCTGCTATAGCAAATGCCAGACGTATGAATGCCGAAGTCGGAGTTCAAACAAAACTGGTAGCGGTTAAGTAATCATGGTCTAACGATTTAGTAAGATAGTTGAGAGTAATTTTAAGCGAACAAAAAGTTCGCTTTTATTTTGCAAAAAAAATAATTTATGATAAGATGTATATAGCTTAGAGGAAAGACCTTGGAAAAGTGGCCGAGTAGGCTTAAGGCGGCACCCTGCTAAGGTGTTGTGTGGAGTAATCTGCACCGTGGGTTCGAATCCCACCTTTTCCGAATTTTAAAGACCACCTTTAATTAGGTGGTTTTATTTTTGTATTCGGGGTGGGTTCTCACCCAGTGGGTTCGATTCCCTCCTTCCTAAAATTGATACTTAATCAATTTTAGGCGGAGTCCTTCACCTTTTCCGAATTTTAAAGACCCTTAGGGGTCTTTTTTTGTGGGATGAGAACCACAAAGCGATAGCTTTGTCCAGGTTCGAGCGGATTTTGGCAAGTGCGACGGTTGCGAAGCAACCTAGACACGTCCCTGTGAACAAGTTTATGGAATGAAGTTTTTGGAAACAAAAACGTAATGAAATGTTAACTTGTGAACCGCCAATAATCCAAGACACAGAGATTTGTTGACTAGCAAAACAATCCCACCCTTTCCGAATTTATTAAAACCACCTTTGATTAGGTTACTAAACTTTAAATAATTTTATATTTTTCTTATTTTTATTTTAACAATTCTTGATGAGTCCATTTCTGAAATTGTATATTTAAAATACTCATCTGTAACTTCATCGTTAGTTATAGGTATGCGGCCTAACATCTTTACAACATAGCCACCTATAGTTGTTATATCTTCATCATCTAGCTTAATTCCGAACTTTTCAGCAAATTCATCGATTCTATATTTTCCACAAACTTCATATTCATTTTCTGAAATTTTAGAGAATTCGCATTCTTCATCATCAAATTCATCTTGAACTTCACCAAAGATTTCTTCTAAAACATCTTCATGGGTTACTATTCCGCTTGCTCCCCCAAACGCATCTACTACAATTGTCATTTGGAATTTACGTTTTTGAAATTCTTGGGCTAACTTTTCAATTGGCATAGTTTCTGGAACATAAAATTTTTCTCTTAACAATGATGAAATCTTTATTTCTTCTTTCTTTACCATTACTGAAAACAAATCTTTTGTGTGTAAAAATCCAACAATATCATCAATGTTTTCTTTATATATAGGATATCTGGTATATTGATTATCAATAATTATTTTATAAATATCTTCAGTTTTTGCATCTATTGGTATACAGACCATATCAGGTCTAGGAATCATGACATCTTGAGCCGTTAAATCTGAAAATTTAAATACATTCTGTAATATCTCAGCTTCTTTTTGATTTAATACTCCCCCTTTATAACTTGCATCTATCAGCATATTTAATTCTTCTGTTGAATATACTGCTTGATGAGCTGGGGCTGGTTCTATTTTTAGTAATCGCAATAAACTATTACCAAGACCATTTAATAAGAATATCATAGGTGCAAAAAGTCTTGTTACAACATACATAGGTTTTGCAACCCATAGAGTGGTTCCAACTGGGAACTGTAATGCGATAGATTTTGGCATCAATTCTCCGATTACAACATGTAATATAGTGATTAAAGCAAAAGAAATTGTAACTGCAAGACTATGAGCTGCAATAATTTCTGCTTTAAGTGGTAAGAAATGGAATACCGGCAACAATAATTTTGCTAAAGTTGATTCTCCAACCCAACCTATTCCTAAACTAGCAATTGTAATACCAAGTTGTACAGCTGCAATATATCTATCAATATTTTTAATTGCATCAAGGGCTAATTTAGCATTAAAATTGCCTTCGTTTGCTAATTGTTTTATTTTAGTCTTTCTAACACCTACTAATGCAAATTCGGCTGCTACAAAAAAACCATTAAAGAATAATAGTATAATTATTATTAGCAAATTGAATATTAATTTAATTTCCACAAATTTATACCCCTAAATTTCAAATTAAAATAAGAATAATATAAATTTTAACCCATTGCAATTATTTTATAATTTTAATAATTAAAAAATATATTATTCCATAAATAAAATATCTATAATTTTTTGTATTAAGTGTTCTTTAGCTTGTTTAAAGAAATTATTTAATTTATTTGATTTGTTATTTTCTACTTTTTCTAATTTGGGTCTTGTATTTATTAAATTATAGTTCTTTTTCAATGCTTCAATATTTTCAGATGGGAAATCTTGAACTGTTAAAAATGAAAAAGCATAAGCTTTTTCAACCTTTTCTTTATTTTCATTAAGAAGTAATTTAGGATACAATGCTGCTAAATGTTTTTTCTCTGTTCCTGATAAATTTAGTTGATATTGAGGTAATAACATTAATTTATCGCCTTCTTCAAGTTGGTCTGAAATATATTTATTTGATTTATACTTGACGAATGCCTGATTTGCATAATCAGTAATACCTCCCCAAGTATCTAATATTATTGCATCTTTATTAGGTTTTATTAAATGTTTTGTAACTACAGTATCAATTCCATTCCAATATTCATAATTATTGGAGGTTTTTATATTAACAACTGAAACAACATGATCCAAATCTTTTATATTCTTAGTTTTAGGATTATAAGCATAAAGATAATGAGTGCCAACATTTTTATAATCATTTAACTCTAAAGCCACACAAGTTGCAGATGCTTGCTCATAACAATTACCAACTCTTGTTTTTTTTAACCCTGGTAACATTTTAAAAACATTAACACTTGGCTCATTAGATATTGAATAATAATTACGTAATTCACGTATTTGAGAAGATACATAGTTTATAAAATTAAAACAATCATGCTTTTTATCTGCATTATTAAATCTTTCTAACTTAGTATTTGAATATACAGGAAATTCTTGATGAACTCTACGGCAAATTTCATCTGCTTTTCTTATTGATATATTTCTAGCTGTAAACGATGGGGATGGAGTATTGTTTATATAATTATTCATACTCAGTTATAAAAATCTAAAAAAATAAATTTGCTAAACACAAAATAATTCTTTACATTAGCCGTTATAGTAATGTTTTATTTTAAATAAAATTTAAAATATCTTTAAAGGAGGGAATATTATGTTTAATTTCTTAAAATATTTTTCATTTGTATTAGTTATTATTGGGGCAATAAATTGGGGATTAATTGGATTCTTCAATTTTGATTTAGTTGCTGCTATTTTTGGCGAAATGACAATGATGTCTAGAATAGTTTATTCATTAGTCGGAATAAGTGCTATCATATCAGCTATTACAACTTATATGTGCCATGCTGATTGTTATTAATTTTATCTAAAGAGCTTTCATATTTTTGAAAGCTCTTTATTATATTATCTATATAATATACCAGACTAGACAATTTATTTTTTATTTGGAAACCTTAACATTAAATTGTTATGAGAAAATATTTTTTATTAGGATTTATTTTAATAGCGATAGGTTTATGTTGGGTTATTTATAAAGAAATAACTTACACTAAAGTTTATGTAAAATTTGCGGATTTAAGACCTTTTAATAATAGAATACCTGTTTATTATAAAGGTATTGTAATCGGTGAAGCCAGAGGGAAAAAACATAGTGATGATTATAAATATACAATAGTCAAACTTGTTTTATACCCTAAAAATTTAATGCTTCCATCTAATACTGAAGTCTTATTAAAGAAAAAAATTCAAGGGGTAAAAATATCTGATTTTATTGAATTAGTTTATCCTAAAAATCCAACTAACAAAATGATTTGCAATGGTTGTATAATAAATGGTTCTACAACTGTTGATATTGATGAGTTTATGAAAAATAATAAACTTACAGAGCTAGAAGAAATTAAAGAAAATCTACTTGCAACAACTAAAAATCTAAATCAAGCAACTAAAAATGTTAACACTCTATTGATTAATGTAAATGCAATGTTAAAGCAAAATCAAACCAATATTGAAAATACAACTAGCAATATTTCTAACCTTACAACCAAAATAAATGATTCTCTTAACCAAACAAATCTAGATAGTACAGTATCTAATATTGAAAAAATTACAGATAATTTAAATAAAACAACAGAAAATATAAATACAATTATTCCGGAGGTTAGTTCAACAATCGAAAATACACAAGATATTACAGCTAATGTAAGCGCAATAACTTGTGGAGTAAGACAAACATTAAGGAAACCATTTGGCGGAATGAGAGTTTTATTCGGAAAATCAATTAATGAACCAAGATGCAAAGCTTGTGGACAATAATAAATTATTGTATTATTAAATAAAAATTTAATTCTGGAAGTAAAATAAATGAATAAATGCACTTTTACACTAAATAATGGTTATGAAATACCTAAATTTGGATTTGGCACATATCTTGCTGAGGATAAAACACTAATTGAATCAGTAAAAATAGCTATCAATTCTGGATACAGATTAATTGATACTGCGGCTTTTTATAATAATGAGTCCGCCTTAGGATTTGCAATTAAAGATTCTGAAATAAATAGAAATGAATTATTTATTACAAGCAAAGTATGGAATACTGATAGAGGTTATAAGCAAACCAAACTTGCTTTTGAAAAAAGCTTAAACAATCTAAAGCTTGATTACCTTGATTTATATTTAATACATTGGCCAGCAAATAAAAAACAATTTAGTAATGCCAAAGAAATCAACGCACAAACTTGGAAAGCTATGGAAGAGCTATACCTTGAAGGTAAAATCAAAGCTATTGGTTTAAGTAACTTTTTACCTCATCATATTGAAGAATTAAAAGAAACAGCGCAAATAATGCCTATGGTTAACCAAATCGAATTTCATCCAGGATTTGCTCAAGTTGAACTAGTCAAATATTGTCAAAAAAATAATATTATTGTTGAAGCTTGGTCTCCATTAGGAAGAAGCGATTCTCTAAACAATAAGGCCATAAAATCATTATCTAGAAAATATGACAAAACACCTGCTCAAATAATATTAAGATGGATTGTACAGCAAAATATCATACCATTACCTAAATCAACAACACCATCAAGAATAATTGAAAACATTAATATTTTTGATTTTGAACTAGATAATGATGATATTGAACTAATAAATAACATCAAAGAATCAAATGCAGAATGTGCAAACCCAGACGAAGTAGATTTTTAAAGAGGAGATTTTTAATGAGTTGGTTTTATTTATTCTTAGCTGCAATATTTGAAGTAGGTTGGCCTTTAGGTTTTAAAATGGCAGATGTTACTGGACAAAAATATCTTTGGATTATATTTGCAATTATTGCAATGACTCTTAGTGGATACTTCCTATTTATCGCACAAAAAGAAATTCCTATAGGAACAGCTTATGCCGTTTGGACTGGAATTGGAGCATCATGTACATTCCTCATTGGGGTTATATTTTTTAATGATGTACTTAATTTAATGAGACTACTTGGAGTAATTTTAATTATTGGTGGAGTTATTTTATTAAAGGTTGGGCACTAATGAATATTAAAGAAAGATTATTAAAAGAAGTTGATAAAACATACAAAGATTTTAATCAAAAACTGATACCTAATATAAATAATATTTTAGGTATTAGAGTTCCAGTTTTACGAAAAATATCACAAGAAATTTATAAAAATAATTGGCAAGATTTTCTAAAACAAAAACCACAATATTTTGAAGAAGCAATGTTACAAGGGATGGTAATAGGGCTTATTAAAGATGAACCTAATGCAATTTTAGAATATATTGAAACTTTTATCCCCCAAATTAATAATTGGGCAGTTTGTGACTGTTTCTGTTCCAGCCTTAAGTTCACGGAAAATAATAAAGAACTAGTATGGAATTTTTTGCATAAATATCTTAATTCTAGTAAAGAATATGAAATTAGGTTTGTTCTTGTAATGCTACTTAATTATTACATTGAAGAAAAATACCTAAATAAAATTTTTAAAATAATTGAAAACTATCAATATAATGATTATTATGCGCATATGGGAGCAGCTTGGTTAATATCAATTTGCTATATAAAATATCCAGAAGAAACAACTAAATACCTTTTAAATTCTAATATTGATACAAAAACATATAATAAATCTATTC
>CALVEW010000043.1 GCA_944326645.1 Candidatus Gastranaerophilales bacterium | reverse complement strand
ATAAATAAAATATTGCTAGTGTAAATTTGGATAAACTCTTGATGAGGATGATTTCTGCCGCCTTGTGGTGGAACATTTGCAACAGTACCTTCAATCATTTTTAAAAGCGCTTGTTGTACGCCTTCACCTGAAACATCTCTTGTAATTGATGTATTTTCTGATTTTCTTGCTATTTTATCGATTTCATCTATATATATAATACCTCTTTCTGCTTTTGCAGAATCAAAATCAGCATTTTGATAAAGACGTAATAAGATATTTTCAACGTCATCACCAACATACCCTGCTTCTGTTAATGTTGTAGCATCCGCAACAGCAAAAGGTACATCAAGATATTTTGCAAGTGTTTGTGCTAATAATGTCTTACCACTACCTGTTGGTCCAACTAATAAGATATTAGATTTTTGGATTTCAACATCTGATTTGTCCTTGTTATGTTCTAATCTCTTATAGTGGTTATAAACTGCAACAGAAAGTACTTTTTTTGCATCATCTTGACCTACAATATGTTCATCAAGATAAGCTTTAATTTCATGTGGCTTTGGTACAGATTTTAATTCTTCTTCAATAGAATGTTCTCCTGATTCAGCATCTTTTTCTTTGTTCTCGAAAAATTCTTCATCAAGAATTTCATTACAAAGTTCAACGCATTCATCACAGATATAAACTTCAGGACCTGCAATTAGTTTTTTTACTTGGTCTTGAGTTTTTCCACAAAAAGAACATTTTAATCTGCTATCGCTTGACATTTTATTCTCCTATTGTACGTCTTTTGTAATCACTTTATCAATCATACCATACTCAAGAGCTTCTTCTGGAGTCATAATATAATCTCTATCAGTGTCTTTTTCGATTTTGCTTAGTGGTTGCCCAGTATTAGAAGCAAGAATTTCGTTTAATGATTTCTTGATTCTTAAAATTTCAGCAGCTTGAATTTCAATATCTGTAGCTTGACCTTGTGCACCACCTAAAGGTTGGTGAATTAATACTCTTGAGTGAGGTAAAGCCATTCTCTTACCTTTTGCACCTGATGATAATAAGAATGCACCCATTGAAGCTGCTTGACCTAAACAAATTGTACAAACATCAGCTCTAATATGTTGCATTGTATCATAAATTGCAAAACCAGCAGTAACACTTCCTCCAGGACTGTTAATGTATAACATAATATCTTTTTCCGGGTTTTCACTATCTAATAACAGCATTTGAGCTACTATTAAATTAGCAACCATATCATCAACAGGAGTTCCTAAGAAAATAATTCTTTCTCTTAATAATCTTGAAAAGATATCAAAAGAACGTTCACCTCTGCTTGATTGTTCAATTACTACTGGTACAAAACTCATCGTATTTTCCCTTTCTTTTTATATTATATATCTTTATTTTGATTTAACAAAATTTACGGTATTATTTTCTGCTAAGAATTTCATAACTTTTTCGTTTAATACTTGTTGAGAAAGTCCATTTAGCATTCCCGGATTTTTCATCATGTATTTAGCAAATGTTTCTCTATCCATTTGATACATTGTAGCTAATGATTCGAGTTTTTCATCGAAGTCAGCCGGTTCAACTTTAATATTTTCTAAAGATGCTACTTTGTCAATAACCAAAGAGTTTTTAATTCTAAATTTAGCATCTTCGTTAATTTTTTCCATTATGCTATCTAAGCCTTGAGTTTCAACTGCTTGTTCCCAAGTAAATCCTTGAGCAGATAATTTTTGTTTGTAATCTTCTAATAAAGAATTTGCTTCTCTTTCTATCATTGATTCGCTTATTTCTACTTCAGAATTTTCTAATACTTTTTCAAATATAGCTTTTTCTGAATTTTGTTTGTTAGTTGCTTCAGCTTGTTTATCTAAATAATTTTGGATATCAGCTTTTAAATCATCAACTGTTTTGAAAGGTCCTACTTTTTGAGCAAATTCATCATTTAACTCAGGTAAAACTTTTGTTTTGATTTCATTAATTTTACATTTAAATGTTGCAGGTTGTCCTGCTAATTTTTTTTCGTGATAAGTTTCAGGGAATGTTACGTTAATTTCAAATTCTTCCCCTAAAGCTCTATCAACTAATTGTTCTGCAAAACCAGGAATGAAACTAGAGTGAGCTAAGTCTAATGTATAATTTTTAGCATCTCCGTGTTCAATTTTTTCTCCGTTAGAATATCCGTCAAAATCAAAAACGATAATATCATCAGATTTAGTTTTTCTATCAACGACCAATTCTAACTTTGCAGATTGTGATAATAAGTTTTCTAATGATTTGTCAAATGCATCTTTTTCGTGTTGAAATTCTTCAACATCCACAGTCATTCCTTTATAAGTTTCAAGCTTAACTTCTGGTCTAAGTTCTATTTTTGCAGATAATTTTATATCTTTACCAACTTCAAATTCATATTTTTCTACAGTTGGTTGAGAAATAACATCTAGTTTGTTTTCTTTAATTACTGTGCTGAATACTTCAGGAAGTAAAATTTCTAAAGCTTCATTGATAATTCTATCCTTACCAACATTTCTTTCAATAATATTTCTAGGCGCTTTTCCTTTTCTAAATCCTGGAATATTCATGTATCTTGAATAATTTTTAATTGCTCTATTATAAGCATCTACTCCCTTTTTTGCAGGTATTTCTATTTCGACTTTTGCGATATTGTTTGATTCTTTTTCTAAATCTATTTTCATTTTATTTCCCTTATTATTATATATTTTACCATTTTAAGGTTATCTCAAACAAAGTTTTAGTGCAAGTGTATTAAAATGTCGTAAATTTTATTCTTACCCTTCTTTTACCCCCTAGACTTATCATATTTTTAGTGTATAATTGCATATGTCGACGAATTAGGGAACGGAGGTCAGCGAATTAGCTGAATATAATTTATGACAATACAAGAATGGTTTGATAAACGTAAAGAAGCACAAATTGAACGCAGAGCCAGAGAAGCAAGAATGGAAGCAGAGACTGTTCCTGGTTTGTGGGTAAAATGTGTTCATTGTGATGCTCAGCTTACTAAAAAAGAATTAGAAGAAAATATGATGGTATGTCCTTTATGTGAATATCATTTTAGAATAAATGCAAAAACAAGAATAGCTCAATTATTTGATAAGGATTCTTTTCAAGAATTGAATAAAAATATATTACCAACAGATCCATTGGAATTTGTTGATACGGTATCTTATAAGGATCGATTAGAACAAGCTCATAATAAAACAAATCTTGACGAAGCTGTAATTACAGGTATTGGCACTATTGAAGGTCATAAAGTTGCAGCGGCAGTTATGGACTTTGATTTTATGGGCGGTTCAATGGGTAGTGTTGTTGGAGAAAAAGTTACCCGTATTATTGAAGAAGGTATAAAACAAAAACTTCCTGTTATTGCGATTACTTCATCAGGTGGTGCTAGAATGCAGGAAAGTGCTTTATCTCTTATGCAGATGGCTAAAACATCTTGTGCTTTAGCAAGATTAGATGAAGCAGGATTATTATACATTAATGTTCTTACTGAACCTACATTTGGCGGTATTACAGCAAGCTTTGGTACTTTAGGTGATATTATTATTGCTGAACAAGGTGCAAGAATTGGTTTTGCTGGTAGACGTGTTATTGAACAAACTATTCGTCAAAAATTACCATCTGATTTCCAAACTGCAGAATATTTACTTAAGTTTGGACAGGTTGATATGGTATTTAAACGTTCAGAATTAAGAGATAATTTAGCAAAAATATTAGAAATGCACGGAGTGTAAGTTATATGTCAGTACTGGAATTTGAAAAACCTTTAGTAGAAATTGAAAATAAAATACAAGAATTAAAAAAAATAAGTGCGGAGTCAGGCATGGACTTAGATAAAGAAATTGAAACATTTGAACAACAAGCAAATGATTATAAAAAAGAATTGTATTCAAATTTAAAACCATCTCAAAAGTTACAAATTGCAAGACATCAAGAAAGACCAAATTTCTTAGATTATACAAAATTAATTTGTGATGATTTTGTTGAAATGCATGGTGACAGAACCGGTATGGATGATAGAGCTATCATTGGTGGTTTAGCAAATATTGGTGGGCAAAAGGTAATGCTTATTGGTACTCAAAAAGGTAAGAGTACAAAAGAAAACCTTGAGTACAATTTTGGAATGCCACAACCTCAAGGTTATAGAAAAGCTTTGAGATTGTTTTATCATGCAAATAAGTTTAATATGCCTATTGTTACTTTAATTGATACTCCGGGGGCGTATCCTGGTATTAGTGCAGAAGAAACAGGACAAGGTATTGCAATTGCAGTAAACTTACGAGAAATGGCAAAATTAAATGTTCCAATCATTGCAATAATTACAGGTGAAGGATGTAGCGGTGGAGCTTTAGGCTTAGGTGTTGCCAATAAAGTTCTAATGCTTGAACATTCATACTATACAGTTATATCTCCTGAAGGTTGTGCTTCTATTTTATGGAGAGATGCATCTAAATTTGCTGATGCTGCTGAAGCATTAAAAATTACGGCAGATGATTTGATTAAATTAAATATAGTAGATGGAATGATTAAAGAACCTGTGGGTGGGGCTCATACTAATTATGAAGAAATGGGTGAGAATATGAAAAAAGCTATTCTTGATACTCTTTCTGAATTAGCAGGCATGTCTAAAGAAGAACTAAGAAATCAAAGATATGATAACTTTAGACGTATGGGCGCATTTATTGAAGGTTAATTAATGGATAATTATTTTGAATTAAAAATAACAATCAATCCTCAAATGGAAGATACTGTATCTTGTATTTGTTTTGAACGTTTGAACTGCGAAGGTGTAGTTTTAGCAGAGGAAAAATATAAAGATTTGGAAATGGTATCTACGACAGAGGGTACTTTACGTGTGTTTTTAACAGAAGATAGTGTAAAAGATATTAGTGAAATCAAGTCTATCCTTAAAGAGGAAAGGGAGTATTTGGTCGCACAAGGTCTGTCTGAAGAAGAGCTTGGTAGTTGGGAAATTTCATTTGAAGAAAAGGAAAATGAAGATTGGTCTAAAAAGTGGAAAGAAAAATGGGATGTAACTCATATAACTGATAAAGTTGTAATAGTTCCTTCCTGGCTTGAGTATGCGCAAAAAGAAAATGAGATAATAATATCTTTAGATCCTGGTCATGCATTTGGGACAGGAACTCATCAGACAACTCAGCTATGTGTAAGAGCAATGGAAGAGTTTCCGGATTTCAAGACTGTTGCAGATATTGGAATGGGAACAGGTATTTTGGCTATCATTGCAAAGAAAATGGGTGCTGATTATGTCTATGGATGTGATAATGATCCTGATGTAATTGATGTTGCAATAGAAAATGCTCAAAAGAATGATGTAGAATGTAAATTTGAATTTAATACAGCTGATAAGATAACAGAAAAATTTGATTTTGTTTGTGCAAATATTTTGCATAATGTTTTATATGAAATTATGCCTGATTTGAAAAATTTATTAAATCCAATGGGTAAAATAGCTTTATCGGGTATTTTAGATGAAAAGAAAGATATTGTTTTAAAAGCTATTGAAGAAAATGATTTAAAAATTTTAAAAACTAATTATCAAGACCAATGGGTTTCATATATTGTAGAGGCATAAATGGACTATAAAACAAATGTAATGAGAACTTTAGATAAACTAAAGGTTAAATATAATCATTATTCTTATGCTGATACAGATGCAATATCAGGTGTTGAAGTAGCACAAGTTTTAGGACAGAATCCACAAAGGGTTTTTAAAACATTAGTTACTGTTGGGAAATCACAACAGATTTATGTTTTTATGATTCCTGTAGCAGAGGAATTAGATTTGAAAAAAGCTGCTAAGTCTGTTAATGAAAAATCAATTGAAATGTTGAAGTCAAAGGATTTGTTAAAAACAGCAGGATATGTTCATGGAGGTTGTTCTCCTATTGGGATGAAAAAGAATTTTCCAACAACTATACACATTTCGGCAAATGATTATGAAACAATAATATTTAGTGCAGGTAAAATTGGGTATCAGGTTGAATTATCTCTTGATGAATTGAAGAAAGTTATAAAATTTAACTTGGCAGAAATCGTTGTATAATATAACTTTACAAAATAGCAAAAAATATATTTGTCTTTCTTTATATTAATATGATAAGGATAAATAAAAATAATAGTGTATTTTTTCAACAATCATTCAAAGGCCGAGATATTAAATCTGTAAATGATTATCCAAATTATGATTTAAGTCAAAATCCAACTTATAGTAGTGCTATATCATCTTATGGGAAAGCAATGGTAGAAACTTCTAATCCTAGAGATGAAATAGATAAAAAATTATTTGAAACCTCTAATGATGAAACTATTTCATTAGAAGATGCAGTTATTGAATTAAAGGATATAAAAACAACTCCTAAAAAGAAAGCTGATTATATTTTATGCTCAACCTTTGAAAATGACAAATCAGAGGTGATTATTAATAAAAAAGCTTTATTAACAATAAAACAAGCTTTATTATATGGTGATAAGATTCCAAAAATCGAAGATGCAATAAGAACTTGTTTGGATGATGATACTAAGACATTTAATCCTGATAAGTTTAATTCGTTATATGATTATAAAGGTCGTTTAAAAATAGGGGCAAGATTAAAGCCAAAACCTAAAAATTTTGCAAAAGATTTACGTGATGCAAAAGCATCTAGAAGATTACAAATTGAACAAGCATTAGAAAAAAATCCTGATGAAGTTAAAAAAGCAGAATTTAAAGAAAGTGAATTTTTTGTTCCAATAGAAAAGACAAAAGAGGATTTATTATCTGATTTAGTTGAATTTCAGTCTCGAACAAAAGAATTGCCCGATGAACTTTATAAGAATATGCAAAGATCTATAAATAATAATGAGTTTGATTTGAAAAAAGTTTTTGTTGGTCATTATTCATTATTAGATGAATGTAAAACAATTGATGATGTTCAAAGTTTTTATCCAGAATTAGAATATCCAAAAGAAAAACCTGAATATAATCCAAGTATTTCAAAAGACTATTTGTATAATAGATTAGCTAATGAAGATTTTGATAAGGTTGTAGTATTTACATTAAAACAAGCTTATCTAAATTTGAAACCTAAAAGTGATATAAAAGTCGATTTTGAAAATTCTGCACCTACAAAGTTGCAAAATTTAGAGAATGCAGGTTTTGGATTTAGTACCCCTTCAAATGATTTATTAAAGTTATTATCAAAGGGGCAAGAAATAAATAATAAATATTCTTCAATACCAAACTATACAGAAGATGAAATAAAAAATATTGCAAATAAACGTGCTATCAAAACAAGTAAAGTATGGACTGATTATTCAGAAATGACAAGTAGGGAATGGTTGCCAGTTCGTTTAATTAAACATAAACGCAAACACCCTGAAGAGTCTCAGTATTCTACTGATAAAATGGTTAATACATATTTAGCATATTTGTATAATAAAAATCCTGATAGAGAATACCCTGTTAACCCATTAGAAAAATACGATGATAAAAATTATCTATCTAAAGGGATGAAAAATATAATTAATGGTACATATTGGGCAAGATATTCAAAATATGATGAAGTATATGCAAAAAATCCTGGTTTTCAAGAGTTTAAAGCAAAATTTGATACTAACGCCATAGCAAAATCATTTGAACATCTAGAGAATAATTATACCAATAGCTTTTTTCATAAATACTGGACACCTGAAAGGGTTGAAGCTCTAAAAAATGAAATGCAGCCTGCATATGATTTAATTTATGAAAAAATAGCACTAAAAGAACAAATACAACCTAAAGTAGTTACTAACGAAGATGTTAATGAACTAATAGAAGAATACTCAGGTATTGATGAATCTGATAAAGTATCAGAAGAAGATATTTCAAAATTTAAGTATATGACATCTAATATTCAAGATAGTGTGTTAAAGAAACGTTGCCAATCTTGTGTATCAGATGTTGGATTAATAGATAAAGCATATTTTGATTCTACAAATAATATAATCGAAAAATCATTCGAAGATGGTAAGTTAAATGAAAATAAAGCGATGGTATTGCTTTCTACTCATGATAAGTATTTGAATCATGTGTTAAACAATGATGATGATTTATCTGAAGAAGATTTTATGAAGAAAATATTATTGCCATATAAAAAAGGTGATGATTATGATTATGATTATGATACAGCTAAACAATCTATGGAAGCAGAGAATAAATATTTCTCTTTGTATGAAAAGTTAGAAGAACAAGGCGATAATGAATTTAATGATTTGATTGCAAGTCGATATACATTACTAGAAAAACCTGATTATAATAATGCAAATAAAATGATTACTTATTATCAACAAGTTCCAACAATATTTAAAGAAAAATATGTTTCAGAATTCAGAAATAATATTTCAGAAAACGATAATCAATTGTCTGCTAGGATGACGGAACTTCACAATAAAATAACTTCTTGGAATTTTGAAAATGATGAAGAAATAATAATGGATAGAGATAGATTCCCTCAAAAAGTTGTAATAACACAAAAAGCAAAGCAAGAATTATGGAATAAAACCGGTGAAAATATAGATTTATTTGATATATATATAAATAAATTTTATTCAGCCGCAAGAAACAGAACTAATGGCAAAGGTGGTCAAGGTATAAAAAAAGTAGTTTCAAAGCCAATCCATGAAATAAAAATAATAGGCATGGGAGGCGGTTTACGTATGTATACTCGAGATGTAACACCAGAAGATGAAAAGAAGTATAACCGAGATGGAATAAATGTAAAATATATTTTTGATACTTGCGATGGTCATTTATAATTTTAGTGGTATTATGTGTTAGTAGTAATGGAGAGTTTTAATATGGAAAATCAAACCGCAATAATAATACCTGCAAGATATGAGTCAAGTAGATTAAAAGGTAAGCCATTAATTGAAGTTGGTGGTAAACCAATTATACAATGGGTATTTGAAAAAGCAGTAAAGGCTACGTTAGCAGATAGAGTAATAATTGCTACAGATAATGAGCAAATTTATGAAACATCATTAATGTTTGGTGCTGAAGCCGAAATGACATTGGATACTCATAATAGTGGTAGTGATAGAATTGCTGAAGTTGCAGAACGACATCCTGAAATTGGATATATTATTAATCTTCAAGGTGATGAACCAATGATTAATCCAGAAACAATAGATATAGTAATAAAATTGTTGAAGGATGATAGTAATGTAGATATATCTACGTTAGTAAGAGAAATTCAAGATGAAAAAGAAATAAACGATCCGAATTTAGTAAAATGCGTGTTTGATAATAATGGATATGCAATGTATTTTTCACGTTCAAAAATTCCATATGAAAGAAATGTTGGTTATTCAAAATTTTATGGCCATATAGGTTTGTATGGATATAAACGTGATGCATTATTTAGAATGACAGGAGCAAATCAATCAAGTTTAGAATTAACAGAAAGCTTAGAACAATTAAGAGCCTTACAAATGGGAATGAAAATAAAAGTTTCAGTAGTTGAAGATAGTTCAATAGGTATTGATACAATAGAAGATTTAAATAATTTTAAAAGCAAAATGCTAGCAAATCAGTTATAAAAATTGCGAAAAAGTGCTTGCAATTTTTGTTAAATTCTATTAATATAAGTTTATATTTATTCAAAAAACTACACGAAAATAAATATTTTGTAACATAATAATCATAAGGGTGGTTAATAATGACTGATAAGGAAGAATTACAAGATTCTCAACACGAATCTGGATCTACACAAAAAATTTTAGTTGCAGATGATGAAGCAAGTATTCGTAGAATTTTGGAAACTCGTTTAAAAATGGTAGGCTATGATGTTGTTGTAGCCGAAGATGGTGAAGAAGCTGTAGAAGTATTCAATAAAACAAATCCTGATTTAGTTGTTTTAGATGTAATGATGCCAAAAATGGATGGTTACGGTGTAACAAGAGAAATCAGAAGAACATCAGATGTTCCAATCATTATCTTAACAGCATTAGGTGATGTTTCTGAAAGAATAACAGGCTTAGAACTAGGTGCAGATGATTACGTAATCAAACCATTCAGCCCAAAAGAATTAGAAGCAAGAGTTAAGGCAGTATTGAGAAGAACAAACAATAAAGAAGTAGTTGTTCCAACTGGTGGAAAAGCTGTTGCTAAGAATGTAATTACAACAGGTAGTATTAAGATTGATACAGCAAGACGTCAGGTTTATAGAAAGAATGAAAGAATTCGTTTAACAGGAATGGAATTTAGCTTATTAGAATTATTAGTAAATAATTCCGGTCAAGCATATTCAAGAAACGAAATCCTACAACATGTATGGTCTTACCCTGCAGATCACAGAATTGATACAAGAGTTGTAGATGTTCATATTTCAAGATTACGCTCAAAATTAGAAACAGATCCAACAAATCCTGAGTTAATCTTAACAGCTCGTGGAATTGGATATATGTTCCAAAGAATTAATTAGTAAAATCAAAACTATAGATAAAAAGAGGTTAAAGAAATTTAACCTCTTTTAAATTTAAGTACTTGTAGAAAAAAATTGATTTGCTATAATATAACTTGTAAAACATGGCGGGTGTCGTCAAGTGGTTAAGACCTCGGATTGTGGTTCCGATATTCGTGGGTTCGAATCCCATCTCCCGCCCCATTTTTAAAAGCTCCAATTATGGAGCTTTTAATTTAATTAGAGGAGGAGTTTAATGAATAGGTATTTAAAACTTTCTTTTTTAGCTTTATTAGTAATTTTATTCTTTAATAATCAGGATGCTCAAGCATATATAAATCCAGGGTCTGGAAGTTATATTTTCCAAACAATAATTGGTGGGGTGTTAAGTATTTTTTATTTTATAAAAAAAATATTTACATCAATTTTTAAAAAGAAAAATAATGATTAAGAAGGGTATTATAAGTGGAGAATACTTCATACAAAGATCCTGCAGGTTTTGTTTTTGTTCATAAGAATGAA
>CALVEW010000042.1 GCA_944326645.1 Candidatus Gastranaerophilales bacterium | reverse complement strand
TAGATTTTTCTTACGAAGTTTCTCGTTCTTTAGCTGCTTGCGAAGGTGCTTTATTAATAGTTGATGCGACTCAAGGAGTTGAAGCTCAAACTTTGGCAAATGTTTATCTTGCAGCAGAACAAAATCTTGAAATTATTCCTGTTATAAATAAAATTGACCTTCCATCGGCTGATGTAGAAAGAGTTAAAGAAGAAATAGAAGAAACACTAGGAATAGATGCCTCTATGGCAATTCCTGTTAGTGCTAAAACAGGACAAAATATTCACGAAGTACTAGAAGCTATCGTTAATTATATGCCACCACCTGAAGATAATATTGAAAAACCTTTAAGAGCATTAGTTTTTGATAGCGCTTACGATCCATATTTAGGGACTCTATGCTACTTCAAAATAATTGATGGAGAAATGCACTTAGGAGATAAAGTTAAGTTTTTAGCATCAGGAAAAGAGTATGAAATTGTCGAACTTGGTTATTCAACTCCTAATAGAGTTCCTGTAAAAAAACTTGTATGTGGCGATGTTGGGTATTTTGCAGGTTCTATTAAAGAAATTACAAGATTTGTTGGTGATACAGTAACAAATGTAGAAAACCCTGCAACAGAACCGCTTCCGGGATATAAAGAAGCATTACCAATGGTATTTTCAGGGCTTTATCCTGTAGATAATGAAGATTATCATGAGTTAAAAGAAGCATTAGAAAAATTAAAACTTAGTGACAGTAGTATAACATTTGAACCTGAAACATCTTCAGCTTTAGGATTTGGATTCCGTTGTGGTTTCTTAGGAATGCTACATATGGAAATTGCACAAGAAAGGTTAGAAAGAGAATATGACCTTTCTATTGTAACTACTGCACCATCAGTAATTTATAAAGTTTACAAAACAGATGGAGAAGTAGTTGAAATTGATAACCCTGCAAATCTTCCACCTGCACAAGTTAGAGATTATATTGAAGAACCATATGTAAAAGCTTCAATCATAACTCCTAATGATTTTGTCGGAACATTAATGGATTTGGCTCAATCTAAACGAGGTATTTTTATCAATATGCACTATATTGATAAAGTTAGACAAGAACTTGTTTATCATATTCCGTTAAGTGAAGTTATTACTGATTTTTATGATCAATTAAAATCACGTTCTAAAGGTTATGCAAGTTTAGATTATGAATTTGTTGATTATAAACGTTCAAAACTTGTAAAATTAGATGTTCTTTTAGCAGGTGAAGTGGTTGATGCACTATCTGTTATCTGTCACGAAGACAGCGCATTCCATATTGGGCAAAAACTAACAGCAAAACTAAAAGATATAATTCCTCGTCAATTGTTTGAAGTTCCAATTCAGGCAGCAATTGGCGGAAGAGTTATTGCCAGAACAAATATTAAAGCTCTTAGAAAAAGTGTACTTGATAAATGCTATGGTGGTGATATTTCAAGAAAAAGAAAACTACTTGAAAAACAAAAACGTGGTAAAAAACGTATGAAAGCAGTAGGTAAAGTTGAAGTTCCACAAGAAGCATTTATGGCTGTTCTAAGTTTAAATGAAGAGTAATAGGGATAGGGGTAAATAGAAATTAATATTTACTTGGAGAGGTATGAATAATGATAGATAATTTACTTATAATGTTAAGTTCTGCAATTGAGCATGTAATAACTGTTTTAGGACCTTGGGGTGTAAGCTTATTAATGGCAATAGAATCTTGTAATATTCCACTTCCAAGTGAAGCAATTATGCCATTTGCAGGGATTTTAGTAACAAAAGGAGTTATGAATTTTCATATCGCTGCAATTTTTGGAGCTATAGGTTGTGTACTAGGTTCAATACCTTCATATTATTTAGGCTACTTTGGTGGTCGTCCTTTTGTTGAAAAATATGGAAAATATTTTCTAGTATCTAAAAAAGATTTAGAAGATGCAGATAAATGGGTTGATAAATACGGTGATTGGGCATTTTTCCTATGCAGAATGCTACCTGTTGTAAGAACATTTATTTCACTTCCAGCCGGAATCTTAAGAGCAAGAAAAAGAACTTTCTTTACTTTAACATTCTTAGGTTCATTGATTTGGTGTTATGTATTAGTTTATGTTGGTGTAAAAATGGGCGAAAATATGGAAGCCTTAAAACACATTTGGCATAAGTTTGATGCTATTATAATAATTGTTTGCTTTATTCTTGGCTGTTTATATATTTACAAACATTTTAAACACTTGAAAGAATCTTAATGTAACAAAAAATTCACATCCTAACAAAAATCTTTAAAGAAATGTTTTATAACATTTATAAGACAAAGGTTAGGAGATTATAATTATGTACAACGTAGGTTTCAAAGGGGTAAATGGGTTAAACTTCAAAGCAGAAAACAAAGAGGGTAAAGAAGTAAAGGAAGAAAAATCAACCCCTAAAATTCAGCAACCATTAGCAGGATTAATTGCACCTCCAAATCCACCAAAGAAGCCTGACAAAAATCCTATGATTCCACCTCCATTAGCAGGTGCGATTGCATATCCAACACCTAAAAACCCAAATAAAGTTCCTTATCCAATTCCACCACTAGGTGGTTTGATTGCTCCTCCTAGTAAAAAAGATGAAGATAAAGTTATGCCACCTTTAGCAGGTAAAATAGTACCTTTACCATCTAAAAAATCAGATGAAAAAGAGGATGAAAAGAAAATCAAATAATTGAATATATCAAATAAATATGATAGTATTATCTCTGTAATTCAGAAATAATAGAGTGTTTTATGTATAAATTATTAACTGCAACCATTGAGATTACAAGAAAATGCAATGCTAAGTGTATTCATTGTATTATTGGTGCAGGATTGGCAAAACCTGAGGAATTAACAACACAGGAAATTTTATCTTTAATTGAAGATATGAGCGATTTAGGTTGTCAGAATATTGCCTTAACAGGTGGTGAACCTTTTTTAAGAAAAGAATGGCCTTTATTTTTACAAAAAATATCAAGTCTTGATATGCAACCAATATTTATGACAAATGCAATGCTTATTAATGATGATGTTATAGATATTCTAAAACTATATCCAAATGTTGGAATAGGCATAAGTATTGATGGAGCAGATAAAGAAACACATGATTATGTAAGAGGAATTTCTGGAATATTTGAGCATTTTTGTAACATTGTTCCAAAACTAAAAGAAGCAGGAATTTATGTTGCAACACCAACAACAGTTATGCAATCTAACTTCGATAAACTTGATGATATTTTGCAATTATTAATAGAATTAGGTGTTGATGCTTGGCAAATACAAATTGTAAAACCAAGTGAAAGACTACCTCAGGAAGAATTATTAACAGAAGAGCAATATTACAAATTAGCAGAAAAAATTGTTGAATACAGAAAGAATTATTCAGACAAAATAAATATAATGGAGTCTGATTGTATCGGATATTTTTCAAAATTACAACCTAATTTATATATTCAAAATTGGCGAGGTTGTGAATGTGGGATATATAGTGTAAGTATTGAAAGTGATGGCAACGTAAAAGGTTGTCCGAATATGAATAATTCTGAAGGAAATATTAAAACAAGACCATTCAAAGAAATTTGGGCTGACCATAACTCATTTAAATATAATCGATGCCCTGATATAGAAAAGTTATCAGGATATTGTCAGGAATGTAAATATAAATATATTTGTCGAGGTGGGTGTCCTACAAATGCTAGAACTCAATCAGGAAACTCCTTTTGTCTATATAAAATAGAGCAAAAAGGTTTTGATATATAGTTTTAGCTTTAACTAACTTCATAAATTAGCAAAAATAATAAGAAAAATGTTTTATTATTAATATAGGGTGAAGTTAATTTTAATGAATAGTGTAGGTATTAATAATTTAAATAAAACATATCAAAAGCCATGTATTAAAAATTTTGGTACTAATCCTTATCATCAAAATAGACAAGGATTAGAACAAGATTCTTTTGAAAAAAAAGAAGGTATGTCAACTAAGAAAAAAGTAGGAATTGCAGCAGCATTTATAGCGACAACTGCTATTGTTATAGGGCTTCTTGTAAATAAACACCTTAAAGCAAAAGAATTAAAGGGTATACCTAAAGAATTCAGAACTATATTTAAAGATTTAAAAAATGAAACAGGAGATAATTTTGTAAATAAAGCATACAATAAACTAAAAAAATATATGAAGTTAGAAGGTATTGCTCCAGAAAAAATTGGACGTTCAGGTCCTGATAAGGGTATTAACTCTATTCAAGGAGGGTATAATCCAACCAAAAATACAATTGAATACTCAGATGGATTCTTTACAAATATAGATAGAGCAACTCAATTTGAAATGTTAGCACATGAATTAAAACATGCAGAACAGACTTCAAAGATTATTCGATCAGGGAAAATAGATGAATATGCAAGAGCCTGGGCTGAATGTAATGTTGAATTAGCCAAAAATGACCCATTAAATCTTAATTTTTCAATGGCATATAAAGAAGCAAAAAAACAAGGATTAGAAAAAGAATTTATTGAAAACTCTACTCAGGTAACTAAAGATATAATTTTAGATGAGATGAAAAAATCACATGAAAACATTCTTAAAATGCCAAAATTTAAAGAAGGTTCGCAAGAGTTTATGGATGCTGAAAGGTACATTGAAGCAAGTAGAAATTACGAAGGTTTAGGTTTATCGGGATTAGAAAACGAAAAATATATAAATAACCCATTGGAAACAGAAGCTTATTCATTTGGATCAAAAATGAAAGAATATTTTGAGAAATTAATGGGATAAGTTAATTTTCTTGACATGCTTGATTTAAAATATTTTTTAGTTTATAATTCCTATACTTATTGATACAAAAGCATAAAAGGTGGTGAAAAATAAGATGCCAGAAGTTAAAGTAGGCGAAAACGAAAGTATTGAAAGCGCTTTAAGACGTTTCAAGAAAAAAGTTCAAAAAGCTGGAACTTTATCAGAAGTTAAAAAACGCGAAAGATACGAAAAGCCAAGCGTTAAAAGAAAACGCAAATCTGAAGCAGCTCGCAAACGCAAAAGCTAATTAAAAAATCAGATATACAAAAAAGAGGTTATCAAAATGATAACCTCTTTTTGTAATAAAAAACAGGCTTTAAATTAGCCTGTTTTAATCCCTTTATTCCTATTCCTCTAATTTTACTCTACGCTGCAAGTTTCTTAACGAATCTTACGGTATCCATATAAGTTTCTTTTATGAAGCCTTTAAATAACTCTGATAATGGTCTTCTGTCAATACTTGCGAAAACGTGATAGATTGGATCTTTCGCATTATTAAATCTCATTTGTTTATCTTTTTTATTCAAATAATATTTATCAAAATCATCAGGAATTTCTAATGTTCCAATAGGTTTTTTATTACGTTCAACTGCGCTCATTCTTTGCATAACACTTGCTCTCTTTCTCTCTTAATTATCTCTTATGTATATATAAAGTATATTAATTAAAAAAAATTGACTTTTTTATAACATAATATTAAGTTTTGTTACAACGAATTTATTCAGGGATTTTAATGGTATAATTAAGTCAGGAGTAACTAAAAGAAGATTTTATTTAATAAATACAGAATGAGGGAAAGAGAATATGTATAGTATTATTTTAGCAGGAGGCTCAGGAAGTCGTTTATGGCCATTATCAAGAGAATTATGTCCAAAACACTTGATAAACATTAATAATGAAAACAGCCTTTTACAAGAAACATTTAAGAGATTATCCAGTTTTATCCCTGCTAAAAACATAGTAAGTATAACTAATACCAAACATTTCTCAAATGTTAAATACCAATTATCCTCATTTTGCAAAGAACCTATAGTTTTATCAGAACCAATAGCTAAAAACACAGCACCTGCAGTATTAGTATCTGTAAAATATATCCAAACATTAACAGATGAAGATCCCATTATTTTAGTTGCACCATCTGATCATATAATTGAAGATATTGAAAAATTTAAAGATGCTATATTAAAAGGGGAAGAATTAGCAAAACAAGGTCACGTTGTCACTTTTGGAGTAAAACCTGGATATGCAGAAGTTGGTTTTGGATATATTCAAGTTGAAAATAACGAAGTTAAAAGATTTATAGAAAAACCAAATAAAGAAAAAGCTGCAAGATTAATCTATGAAGGTAATTGGTATTGGAATAGCGGATTATTTATGTTTAAAGCCTCAACAATACTTAAAGAGTATGAAAACTATGCAGGAGAAATGTTAGATATAGGAAATAATATCAATTTTGACAGTACAAATGAAATACCGTTTGTTGAATTTGATAAAATGCCAAATATTTCAATAGATTATGCAATTATGGAAGAATCCCAAAATTTAGCATTTGTAGAACTAAAGAGTGATTGGAAAGATATGGGTTCTTGGGAATCTTTGTATGATGTAAGCAGCAAAGATAAAGATGGGAATGTTAAGATTGGTCATATTTTAGATATGGATTCAAAGGATTCTTTTATGTATTCATCATCAAAACTTGTTGCCACAATTGGATTAGAAGATACCGTAGTAGTAGAAACAGAAGATGCAATTTTAGCTTGCAAACGTGATAGAGTACAAGATGTAAAACAAGTTTTTGAAACGTTAAAACAACAACATGATGATACCCATCTTGTTCATAAAACAATGTACAGACCTTGGGGCTTCTATACAGTAATTGCACAAGGAGAAGGATTCTTAACTAAAATTATACAAGTAAATCCGGGGCAAAAGTTATCAATACAATCGCATAACCATAGAAGTGAACATTGGGTTGTATTATCAGGAAAAGCTAAAGTAGTATTAAATAAAGAAGAAATCACTTTAGATCCGGGACATAGTATTGATATCCCTGTTAAAGCAATACATTCATTACAAAATCCTTATGATGAAGAACTTAAAATAATTGAAGTTCAAAAAGGTGATTTACTAATAGAAGAAGATATTATTAGATATGAAGATATGTATGGTAGAGTATAATGGTTAGTTTCTTATTAAAATCAATGGGGTGTAAGTCCAATCAGTTTGAAGGACAAATTATAGAAGAAAAATTGATTAATAAAGGTTTTAATAAGGTAAACGATATTAAAAAAGCTGATTTTTATATTCTTAATTCGTGCACGGTTACACATAAAAGTGATTCTGAAACATTATATTTATTGAGAAATGCCAAACACATTAATCCCCAAATAAAAACAATCTTGACAGGTTGTGTTGCTCAGGTTGATTCTGAAGAATTAAAAAAGCTTGAATATATTGATTATTTATATGGAAATGATGATAAATTCAATCTCGCCAATTATCTTGAAAATGATGAGAAATTTATTGTTTCAGACATTATGGAATTAAATAAATTCAATCCTCAAGTATTAGAAGACACAACCAAAACAAGAATAAGTTTAAAAATTCAAGACGGATGTGACAATCGTTGTAGCTATTGCATAATTCCATTTGCAAGAGGAAAATCAAGAAGTGCAGATGAAAAATTTATAATAGATGAGATAGAAAAATACTCAAATGAAGGATATAAAGAAGTTGTATTAACAGGAATTCATATCGGTCAATGGGGTATTGATTGTAATAAAAAACTTTTAGATTTATTAAAACTTATTGAAACAACATCAATTCACAGATATAGATTAGGATCATTAAATCCAACAGAGATACCTATTGATGTTTTAGAGTTTTTAAAATCATCAAGAAAATTTGCACCTCATTTCCATTTATCACTTCAATCTGCTTGTGATAAAACATTAAGAGCAATGAACAGATTTTATAAAACAGAAGACTACCTAAAACAAATTGAATATATTGCAGAAAATTTTAATAAGCCATTTATTGGCTGCGATATTATAGCAGGCTTTGTAGGCGAAACAGAAGATGATTTTGAAGAAACAGTCAATAATTTAAAACGTTCAAAACTTACTAAAATACATACGTTTCCTTATTCAATAAGAAAAGGTACAAAAGCAGCTGGAATGGAAGGTCATTTACCAGACAATATAAAAGAAGAAAGAGCAACAATTATAAAGAAAATTTCTTCTGAAAAAGAAAAAATATTTTTACAAAGCAATATCGGAGATATCAGAGAAGTTCTTATTGAAAAAAGACCTGACAAACATAGCGGAAAATTAAAAGGGGTAACAGATAACTATCTAAACGTTATTGTTGAAAATGGAACAAACGAATTTAATACTTTGCAACAAGTAAAAATAGAAAGAATTGAAAATGGCAAATTAATTGGAAAAATTATTTAATTATAACAATTAACCTTTCAAATTATTATTAAGGTTCAATGCATTTTTTTGAGCAGTATCTTTTTTACTATTCGATTTTGCAACTTTTTTAGCTAATGCTTCAGATTTTTCTTTAGAAATTTGATCAGCAAAAGGATTACCCTTTATTTTAGAACCCTCTTTTGATAATTCTCTTGATACTTGGTATTGAATAGTATTAGCTTTGGTTAGATATTTTGTTAGCTGATCATACTTTTCTTCTGCCTCACCATACGGAGCCTGATGAGATATAAGTTCATTTACATTTTGGTTTATGTTTTCTAACTTATTAAGAGCAGTTTTTAAATCTCTACCGGAATTAAATCTCTTAGAAATTTTAGATAATATTTTTTCAGAAATAAAATTAGATGTTTTTTCTTTTATGTTAGAAATAAAACTTTTTTTAGGTGAAACAAAGGATGTTATATTGTTAGATAATTTTCTTGTTATATCATCACCTTGATATACTGCATATAATTCTTTTAGTTTATTTTCAATAGAATGTTTTTTTAAATTAAGCATATCAACTTTTTCCAAATCGTTTAGAGCTTTTGCACTATCGATTTGTTTATTAATAATCTTTATTTCATTTTCATACTTTTCTATTTTGTATTCTATTTTAAAAGCATCGTCATCAATATCACGGTATGCTTCTTTTTCTAAAAGAGTAGAATCAAGTCCATTCAGTCTATGTATTGGTGTAGATGTATTTTGAGTATTCGCAAATTGAAGCTGTTCTTGTTGACTATTTTGAGCAGACGAATTATTTGTAGGAGTGTAATTATATCCTACATTGTTAATATTATGCGAATTATTTATATTATTTGCTTCCATGAATAAATTTATCCATAATTAATATATTACTTTTTTCTTCAAATTAAATCCTATAAATATATCAGTTTTAATATTTAAGTTGTTTGAACAGGTAATTTTTTTTGGTTCTCGTGCCAAAGGGACTTATAGAAATGGTTTAGATATCGATTCTGCCATTTGGACGCACAAATATTTTTCAAGATTTTAAGGAGAACTTGATGATTTACCAACCCAATACACTTTCGATTTAATTGATTATAAAACTTTGTCTCATGAAGGAATAAAAAATAGCATTGATAGAGATGGTGTAATTTTTTATAAAAATTAAATTGATTTTGTTACAAAGTGTAAAATTATTTATATAAATTAAGCAAATATTACTTTTATATTTATTTTAAATAAATATATGAATTAAATTTTTAATATGGAGGTTAATACTGTCTTGGTTAGTGGGGTTTCAAATCATTCAGTAGTTGCGATGCCTAAATCAAATGTAGTGTCAAAAAAAGAAGCAAGTAAGTCATCATTATCAACTCAGACGAAAATTTTAATTGGTACAGGTTTAACAGTATTGGCTGCTGCAGGTATTTATATTGCAACCAGAGGGAAACTTAAAACAAATAATATTAAGCCAGGTACAAATTTGACTGAACCAGTTAATACAATCAAAGAAATGACACTTGATGAATTTAGAAAAGCTGGTCATAAATTGAACAGAGGAAAAGCTTATACCTCAAACGGAGAATTGTATACAGGTTCATTAAAATATACTCGCAAAAATGGTTTAAGATATGTTTTGGAATATGAAAACGGGCTTTTAATAAAAAATACTCCAGATGCAATAAAAATGGAAGATTTCGAAAAGTTAGGAAATAAAATTGTTGACAAAGTTGCATATACTGCAGATGGTCAAAAATTTACAGGTTTTCTTCAAAATGATGAATGTATGTATAAATATGTTAAAGGTGAAAATAATGGTATTGCTTCTCTTGACAATTTGATGCAAATTGGGGAAAAACAATATTTTTATAGTAAAGAAGGTTTATCATCTGTTACGTGTAAGGGTTTTTGTTTTGAAAAAAAAATTGATGAAAATGTTGCTCATATATCTTCTTCTGTTGCACATTACAAAACCCATGTAGTTTATTATCCTGGAACTAAAACCCCACAGTATATTTCTGTTAAGCGTGGAAATGGCTCCCCTAATTTAACTCATATATATGACATTAATGGCAAGGAGCTAGATTGTTATACCATGTCATTAGAATCCAGAAAATTAATGTCTCCTAGCTGCAATACGACAATAAATGACTCTAAGGGTAACTTTGAGTATACTAATAAGATGAATAATGATTGCAGCGGTAAGATTTATAATGCGAAAGAAGTTCATCAGGATGACTATTCCTACCACTCTAATAAATATAATTTTTCAAAAACTGGAAATGAAAGGATTATTTTAAATAACTACAATGGTAGTAGATATGTAGTAGAAGTACAAAAAGATCATGGTAAAGTTATAGATATGATCCTAAAAAAAGATGGAGAAATTCTTACAAAAGAAACTGAACCTAAGTTATATAATGAAATCATACAAAAAGCTAAAGATGTAAAAACAGAACTTATTGCTAAAACAAAACAAGTTTTAAGAACTCGAAATGATGTTATTCTCAAAAGTAAAGAAAGTTAGTTAGTTTACCCCCACCTCTTGCAAAATTTTGAAAAAAAGTGTATTATGTATAGCACAAAATAAAGAAATATTTTATAAGGTGTTAAAGCAGAAATTTTTATTAACAATTATTAAGAATAATTGTTTTGCATGCCTTTATTCTGCTTGACTATGATGCTTGAAGTAGTACGATATTGTAACATGCTCAAAGTGTGGGGTATTGTCACGCTTTGAATGGTAAATGTAGTGTAAGAGGCTCATTAATACAGCGAAACAGCCTATATTAACCAAATTTTTATAGTACG
>CALVEW010000041.1 GCA_944326645.1 Candidatus Gastranaerophilales bacterium | reverse complement strand
ATGGTAAAGACTCTGAAACAGGTAAAAAACGAGAAATTACACCAATCGAAAGAATGGAAATAACTAGACAAATAGAACAAGCTAAAAACGAAGAAGATTTAAAACTAATCCAAAAAGAAATGCGTTCATTCAAGAAATTTGAAGGCAGACGTAATTTACGCAGAGCCCTAAAAGCAAAACGCAAAATGTTCAAAAATCCTGAATCAGAACGTAGACAAGAAAAATATGAAAAGAGAATGGATAAAATAGAAAATTCAAAAGTATTCCAAGAAGATTTAATTAAAACTCAATATGATTATGTTGAGCCGGAAGAAAAAAGGTTTGATGATTTAGATAATCCATTTTTAGCATAAAAAACAGCCCCTACTTAATTTAAGTGGGGCTGTTTTATTTATCTCTAACCGAATAATTTGAATGTTCTGTCAACATTATCTTTTATAACTGTTTTTAGTGTTTCCATTTCTGTTTTTATTGCGTTTCTTTCATTTTCTAATGCAGCTAGTTCAACGTCATATCTTTTGTCTTTTGCATCGATTTTTCTCATAGATGCTTCATATTCAGCTTCAGCTTTTTTAATTTCTGTTTTATCTGTTACTTCTTGTAATGAAACGTTTGTAGCAATATTTGTTTCAAATAGATTTTTTTCTTCTGAATCATATTGTGTAAATATTGCAAATCCACCATTTATCATATTGGTAAGCCATTTAGTTGATGATGCTTGTTCATCTTCAACAATAATATAACCACCTTTAATTACTTGGTAATACTTTAATGCTTCAACTATATCAGGGTCTGTCATATCCCAACCTGTTTGATATGTTTGGTCTTGATCTTGTACTGTTATATTATATGTTCCAACTGTATCTGTATAAACTTTTTTATCTGTTGGTACTGTGTAGTTTGAGTTATTATTTATTGCAGAATATATTTTTTCTAATTCTTCTTTATCTCCATTCATTATAATATTGTTTAATTCTGCTAGAGCTAATTTACCTGCTGATGTATTTACATTAAATTTTGCATTAACCCAATCTTCTACTTTTTGGATATCATCTGCATATTTTAATTCTGTATGACCAGCATTTCTTAATGCAGTATATAAATTATTGCTAATATCTTCTGTTGACCCGATTGTCATTGAATTTACTTTTGTTGCATTTCCTGTTCCTGTTGATGCATAACCTGTATATTCATAGTCTTTTGTTGATTTGTAATTATCTTGGTATTTTGCAGTTACAGTTTTAGTGTTATTATTAACATCTGATATAATTCCATTAACAATATCACTATTAGAACCGCTAGTTAAATATTTATTTAGAAAATCGTTAATACTAGCTAGTTTTAATGAATCTTCTACTAATACCCCTCCGGTATATGTATCTTCATTATAGAATTGATTTAACCAAGTAGTTAATTTTGTATCAAAATCTGCAGGAACTGTTAATTTTGATTTATCTATTGCCATCATAATATTTGATTTTACGCTTGCTAGTGATGGAAGATTAATATTTGTTGTTGTTACAATTTTGCTTGATCCTTCAGTTAATGAATCATCATTTCCTTCATTAGTAACATTTCCTGCACCAACAGGTTTAAGTCCTGATGCTCCACTATATTGAGAACCAACTACAACTGCAGAACAACCACTATCGATTAATCCGATAAATGCTCCTTTATTTACAGATCCATTTACATCACTTGTTGTTGCACATTGGTAAATAAAACCTTTACCATTTGCATATTCGTGTCCGATTAAACCGCCTACACTACTTGTACCGTTTACTGTTCCTGTAGAGATACAATGTTCTAGTATACCGTTTGTATCGTGACCGATAAACCCACCGGTACAGTTAGTTGCTTTATTGATATTTACATTAGAAGTACAAGATGTAACTATTCCGCCAATATTGTATCCTATTAACCCTCCGGTCCAAGATGCTCCGCTAATATTTCCGCTTGCATAACAGTTATCAACATAGCCACCGTTATTTTGACCAATTAATGCTCCTGTATTTTGACCTGTTCTTGTTACATTTACGTTTTCTAATATTACGTTTTTTATTACTCCATTTTTTTCTGTTACGTCAACACCATTTTTTGAATCTGTTGTTGCTGTTGAATTTCCGGTAACAAAAGTAAATAAACCTGCAGAACCTGTTAAATTTTTGATTCTGTAGCCGTTTCCATCAAAAATACCTTTAAATGCATTTGCAGAGGTGTTACCAATTCCTGTCCAATTAATACCTTTCATCTCAAGATTTCCGCCCAATATAAAATGAACACCTTCTGTATTTACACCTTTGTTAGTAAGGTTTTGTAATGCTACTAAATCTTCTTCTGTGTTTATTACATATGTCTTGTTTACATCAAATGTTCCGTTAGCATCTGCTACTGATTTTACTGATACTGCATCTGCAGGAATTGGTTTTGGAGTTACTGTTTGGTAGCCCCAATCAGGGTTAAAATTAGGTACTTCTCTTTGAGTTATAGGACCTTTTTCTGTTTCTATTGCTGTGTATTTTGCTATAGGGTCACTATTGCTAACCTTCTCAAATCCTAATACTACAGATTTTAAACCTAATCTATCCATGAATTCAATTTCTGTTCCTGGATTTCCATCTTCAGGTAATTGGAATTTATCTGCATTTGCTCTTGATACATATATTTTGTCTGTTTTTGTATCTTTTAAGTATATTTCTTTTCCTAATCTGTTTATTGCATTACCTTCTAAAACTAATAATGTTGCATCTACAAAATTTGTGCTTCCATCTGCACCAATTGTTGCTCCTTGAATTGTTGTTGCATTTAGGGCATTTTCATATTTTTGGTATACATAAGCTGATTCATTAGCCATTTGAAGCTTTTGTGCTTCTAGCTTTTGAGCTTTGTATTCTATGTCATGCATTCTTCCTGTTAAGGAGAGCAATCTTGCTTGTGATGAAGACATACCCATTACTATAGTTTCCCTAATTTTTCCCTTACTCATATTTACGGCTTAATTAGGCAAAATCTTTAATGTTTTTAGTATTTTGCGACTGTTTTTTTACAAAAATTAACAAATTATTGGAATATATCGCATCAACTATATTTTTTTAGCTTTCTTTTCGTTCCTGTTTACTTTTTTTCTTTGGGGCATTTTTTTTAGCAAATTGTTTTGGGGCTTGAGAAAATGCCGTCTGAACACGTTTTACACTATATACATCAGGAAGATTTTGAATAGCTGTCATAACTTTTTTTAATGTTTCTATATTATCAAGTTCAATCCCTAGTTCAATTATACCTAATTGATTGTGTTTTGCTTTAGCATTTGCAAATACGATATTAGTGTTATTATCAGAAACTGCCGCAATAATATCCTTTAAAAGTCCGTGTTTTTCTGCAGTTTCAATTCTTATACTAGTGGTATATGTCTTATCAAAATTATTACCTGACCAATGAATGTCAATTAATCTTTCAGGTTCAATATTATCAAGTGTTTTGCAGTCTAATCTATGTATAGTAACCCCTTTTGAACGTGTTACAACCCCAACAATTGGTTCTCCCGGGATTGGTGAACAACAGCGGGCAAAAGAATATAGTAAGCCTTCTAATCCTATAACATCTTTTTTCGATGCTTTGTGTTCTTTGCTTAAATATGGTTCTTTAGGTTTATTAGGTTTTTTAAGCTTATTAATAATTTTGTTAGCTGTGGTTTCGCCATAACCTAATGCAGCAAATAAATCATCAACTGTTTGATAGTTCATTTGTTTTGCTATTTTTTCAAGCTCACCATTTTTCATATATTCATCGAATACAGATTTAGTTAAGTCATGCTCAAGAGTTGATTTCCCTAGTTCAATATGGTCTTCTCTCTTATTTTTCTTAAACCATTGTCGAATTTTTGATGATGCCTGCTTTGTCACAACAAAATTTAACCAACCTAACTTAGGGGCTTGTACTTTTGATGTTAAAATTTCTACGATATCACCATTTTTTAGTTTTGTATCGAGTTGAGCAATTCTACCGTTTATTAATGCTCCAACTGTTCTATGACCAACATCTGAATGAATTCTATATGAAAAATCTACAGGTGTTGCATTTACAGGTAAATCTATTACATCTCCGTTTGGCGTAAATGCAAATACTTGATCAGAAAATAAGTCTAATTTAACTGAATTTACATAATCTTCAGCATCTGTTGTATCTTTATTGTATTCAATTAATTTTCTCATCCAAGAAAATTGTTTATCTGTATCAGAATTAGCTTTTTGTGAACCTTTTTCTTTATATCTCCAATGGGCTGCTACCCCATATTCTGCAATTTCATGCATTTTCCAAGTTCTTATTTGAACTTCAAGAGGTTTTTGTTTAGGCCCGATTACTGAAGTATGAAGTGATTGATACATATTTCCTTTAGGCATAGCAATATAGTCTTTAAACCGACCTGGAATAGGTTTAAATTGTGAATGAATTAGACCTAAAACTTCATAACATTCTTTTTCTGTATCTACAATTACACGGACAGCTGTAATATCATATAAATCGTGAAAAGTTACATTTTGACGGCGCATTTTGTTATAAATGCTATAATAATGTTTTGCACGACCTGTTATTTCAGCTTTTATTCCAAATTTTTTTACATCTTGTTTAATTTTATCGATTAGTAATTGTACTGTAGAATCACGTTCTGCTTTTTTTTGTGATACTAATTTAGCTATTTCGTAATATTTATCTGGGTATAAGTATTTTAATGATAAGTCTTCTAATTCTGCTTTTATCTTACCAACCCCTAATCGATTTGCTAATGGTGCAAAAATATCTAAAGTTTCCTGTGCAATTCTTTGTTGTTTGGCTGCAGCCATAAAATTTAGAGTTCGCATATTATGAAGTCTGTCTGCAAGTTTAAGAAATATTATTCTAAAATCACTTGCCATTGCTATAAAAAGACGTCTAAAATTCTCTGCTTGTCTTTCTTCTTTTGATTTAAATTGCAGTTTTCCTAGTTTTGTTACTCCTTGAACAAGATTTAAAACATCTTCACCAAACAATTCTTGTATTTCTTCAGGTTTTGTGTCAGTATCTTCTAAAATATCGTGTAAAAAACCGGCAATTAAAGTATGCGTATCTGCTTTCAAATTAACCAATATTTTAACTACTTCAACAGGGTGAATGATATAAGGTTCTTCTGATACTCTATATTGACCTTCATGCAGTCTTTTGGCAAACTCAAATGCTTTTTCTATTTCAGCAATATCTTCTGAACTACGTTTTTGCTCTATTAATTGTTGTTTTATATCTAAAAATAAATTTGCTTGATCTTCCATATCATAACTATAATACACTATTTGTAAATTTTTGTAAATATTTGAGTTAAGCTCAAAAATATAGTTAAAGTCTTCCTTTTTTTATGCCGTAAATACTAACAAAGGGAAATTTAGGGAATAAACCATGGGAATGTCGTCATCACAAGCAAGATTGCTCTCCTTAACCGGAAGAATGCATGACATAGAGTATAAGGCTCAAAAGTTAGAAGCTCAAAAGCTTCAAATGGCTAATGAGTCTGCTTTTGTCTATGAAAAATATGCAGATGCTTTAAATGCGACTAAATCCAATGCTATTATTATGGGAAATGATGGATCAACAACAAGTACAAGTTTAACAGCAGATAAAATATATACTTATAATACCTTACAAAAACAATATACTTTAAAAACACAAGATGATAAGACTTTAATCCCTGAGACCATTCATGATGTTTATACAAATACTAATACTTTGTCTGAATTTTTAGAACATTATGGATTATATACTGATTATACTCAAACTATCCATCACAAGGATCCAAATCCTGATTATGAAAATGCTGTTGATAGATTTGATAGAGATCATGATAATTGGCAAGATGCAGTTGATGCAATTGATGAATATAATAGAAAACTTGCCGAATATAATAAAAAACTTGAAGAATGGAATAATATTTTAATACCTGAATGGGAAACCAAAAAACCAGATAAAAATGATCCAAAATATATTAGTACAACTGAAAATCTAGGTGATAAATTTGAAGAAGCTGGTGACTATTGTTATGATCAAGCTGTAAATCACAATAGTACAAGCTGCTATAAACATGTATTGCAGCATATTATTGATTATACTGTTGGAGAAGGTTACAATGGAGCCGGTGGAAATAATTATTCTTGGTATGATGGAAATAATAATAGATATGAAACATCTACGGAGGAATTTGTAACTGTTGCTACTCCTGGTGGAGGTTGCCATAATTCAACTAATAATGAAATTTTTTCTGAAGTTTCAACCCAAATTGATGATGAAGAACTATATAAAGTAGCAATTACAGAAGGTGAAACTTGTGATGTAACTGAAGCTTCAACTGATGGAGAAAAACTTTTAAGTAAATGGAATCCTGACGGAACTCTTAAATCTATTAAACAATGGGCGATAGACTTATACTTCCTATGTGATAAGTATAGTAGTAAAGGTATAACAAAAGCACAAGTTATTGCTAGTGTAACTGATTTTCAAGAGGGTTTGGCAGGATCAATGAATTTTGATTTAGATCGTTATAATGAAGATGTAGCAAAATGGGAAGGAGAAAAACCTCCTGCACCAACACCACCAACCATGCCTCCTGCTCCAGGGCCTGAACCAGAGTTAGATGATTATATTGCAGGTATCAACGAATTTAATGAATATGATACAACTACTAATCATGTTACTTTTGCTGACAAGAGCCTTACACAATGGTACATCAATTTATGGTACAAATTGGAAGGTTTAGACGATGTACAAATGATTACAGAAACTATTGTTCACGATGATGGTACTAATCAAGATGTTGAAATTTATTCTATAGTTGATAGAAATAAAAGTAATACTACATATTCTACAAATGATTGGTCAGGAACTCTTGAAAATGAAAACTATATTGTTATTGATGATAATTATTTAAGTGATGCTAATTGGGTTCATAATTTACTTGAAGCAGGTTTGATTATAATTCAAGCATTTTCTTCAATAGATGAAAAATTTATTGATACATCAAGAGCTGTTGATACAGGTCTTGAAACTGTTCAAGATGAAACTGAATTAAAGAAAGCAGAAGCTGAGTATGAAGCTTCTATGAGAAAAATAGATGCTAAAGATAAAAGATATGATGTTGAATTAGCATCATTAGAAAATGAAAGAAATGCAATAAATACAGAAATGGATACATTGAAAACTGTAATAAAAGATAATGTTGACAGAACATTCAAATTATTTGGTTAAGATAGTATGTGAAAATTAGTGACTAGGTGTAGAATAAAAAAAAGTTTGCCAGATTGTGGCAAACATTAAATAAACACGAGGATATTAAAAGAGAGTATAAAAAGAATTCTTCGTTAAATTAGTTCCTAACTCTAACTGGTTGTGGTACTAATTGTGGTGATATATATATAAAAATCTTATCAATAATTTCCTTAATTCCCATATTTTTATAAACGGATTTTTTTTTAGAAAATTGACTAATTTTGTTTAAATATGTAGAAATTTTAAAATCATATATACTTTATATATAAATAATTAATAAAATTTTAAGTTTTATGTTAAAATACTGAAAAAGTTGTAATAAAATGGTGAATTATGGAAATAAAAAAATATATAGAAGATAGTATTAAAACAAAGCAACTAATATTAGAAAATGAATCAATTATAAATGAAATTGATAAAATTGCTAATGCAATTGTTGATTGTTATAAACGTGGTAATAAAGTAATGACTGCAGGAAATGGTGGTTCTGCAGCTGATGCTCAGCATATAACAGGAGAGTTGGTTTCAAGATTCAACTTTGATAGACCTCCATTAGCAGCAATTGAGTTAAATACAAATTCACCATTATTAACAGCAATAAGTAATGATTATGGTTATGATGAATCATTTGCAAGGCAAATTAGAGCTAACGGGAAGAAAGGTGATATATTCCTTGCAATATCAACATCAGGTCATTCTGCAAATATTGTAAAAGCCGTGCAAGAAGCAAATAAACTAGGCATAATTACAATTGGGCTAATTGGTAATCATGATTGTCCATTAGATAATTCGTGCCAGTATTTAATTAAAGTTCCATCCACTCATACTCCACAAATACAAGAATCACAAATTATGATTGGTCATATTATTTGTGGGCTTGTAGAAGAAAGAATATTTACTTCAAATTAAGCATGTTTGAATATATTAATGATGATGCTGATTTAATATAGTTAACCCCTGCAGGATCATTATGTGGTCTATTTGCAAGAATTACAACGATATAATGTTGTCCTGATGGCATATAAACAATACCTGCATCACCTAACATTGTTCCAATATCACCTGTTTTATGAATAAATGGAATACCTTCAGGTAAACCTGCTTGTATAAGTCTATTATTTTTAACTTTGCTCATATATTTTATAATATCTTCTCTTGAATTAATATTTAAGAATGATGGATTTTCAAGGTTATAAAGTATTTTAGCCATATCATAAGCTGTAGTTGTATTTGTACCTGTTAAATCCGGTAACCAAGTTTGAACGTGAGTATTTTTTAACCCCCAAGAACGAATACCTGTGTTAATATCATCCATACCTCCAACTTTTGCCATAAGCATGTTTGTTGCAGTATTATCAGAATCTTGAATCATTACTTTGGCAAGTTCATCAAGAGTATATTTTCTTCCTGCTTGGGCATATTGCATATTACCTGAGCCTGAAGATCTATAATATTGAGTAAGAGCCATTTCATCATATATAGAAACCTGGTTAGCTTCTATTGATTTGAATAATTGTACTAATACAGGTATTTTAATAATGCTTGCAGCAGGATAAACTTTATCTGAGTTAACTGCAGCATATTTACCTGTTTCAAAAGACCAAACAAATATTGCAGGCTTAATAGACGGATAAGCTTTGTTTAAGCCTTTCAATTGGTTTTCTAAATCAATTAATCTGTCTGATAAATACATATCAGCAGCATTTTTCTTACTAAATATTGTAGGAGCTAAAAGTTGCTGATTTAAGAATAAATCATTATTTAAATAAGATAATGTCGGATATAAAATTGACTGTAAATTTGCCCCTGATTTATATTCTGACGTCCTTATTAAAGGAGAATCAACACCTTTATTAGTAATAGGAGCAATAGAATCAATAAATAAAGTATTCTTTATAGTTTTATAACTGAATGGCATTACGCAAAATGCAAAAAATGCAACGACTCCTAAAATGATTAAAGAAGCAGACAAAGAGCGAGTTTTTTTAGTTTTTTTATGAATAATTTGTCTTTTGTATACATTTTTATGAACAGGTCTTGCTACACGTAAGTCCCTTTCATAGCTGTAATCGTATTCCAGATTATCTCTATATTTGTATGCGTACATATTCCTCCCAGTCTTCTAATAGAATATCACATATATTTATGATTTCTAATCCTCTAAATAAAGTATTATAAGTTACCTATAGCCCCTGTAATTAATCCTTGTAAGATTTGTAGAACAATAATTGCTATGATTGGAGAGAAATCCAACCCTCCTAAAGGTGGAACAAATCTTCTAAATACTTCTAAGTAAGAATCAGTCACAATTCTTATAAATTTAGCAGGTTGCTGTTCCCAATCAATACTTGGAATCCAAGTCATGAATATTCTAAGGATTATTAATACATAGAACATGTTAAATAATCCGTTAACTGCTTTTAATAACATTGGAAATCTTACCATTTTATCACCTATGCTCTTGATTTAGCTTTTGTATTAGCGCAGTCACATTCTAATCTTTCTGTCGGAATATTTTCAATCATAGTGAATAATAACTTCTTAAGATTAGCAACGTTATTATTAAATACTTCAATAACAGCTTGATGAGAAACAGGAGGAACATCTCCAACTAGACCTGCATCATAGTCTGTAATTAAAGAAATATTTAACGGACACATATCTAATTCTTTAACAAGGTATGCTTCAGGAAAAGCAGTCATGTTAATAACTTCCCAACCTTGGTTAGTAAAGAACTTAGATTCAGCTTTTGTTGAGAATCTAGGGCCATTGATAACAACAACAGTTCCTGTTTCATGAATTTTAATACCTAGATCTTTACCTGTTTTAATAGCTAATTTTCTTAGCTCAGGACAGTATAAATCAGCAGGAGATGGGTGAGTAACAATAGGTCCATCAAAGAATGTTGAATTTCTTCCTTTTGTCCAATCAACGAATTGGTCACAAATAACAAAGCTACCAGGTTCAACATGTTTTTGTAAACTACCTGCAGCACATGGAGAAATAACTCTTTCACAACCTACATGTTTCATAGCCCAAACATTAGCACGATAATTTAGTAAATGTGGCGGAATAGTATGAGTTCTTCCGTGACGTGGCATAAATGCAACTTTGTGTGCACCAATTTTACCAATAAATAAACTATCACTTGGCATGCCATAAGGAGTTTCTACTTTAACTTCTTCAATATCTTCTAAAAAGCTGTAAAAGCCTGAACCGCCAAATACACCAATATCTGCTAATTTTTCCATTTATAATCTCCTCCTAAAAAGTATATTTTTTAATATAACATAAACTTTTTTATTTCACACATATTTAATAATTATTTACAACCCATGTAAACTTCTTTGTTTTATAATACACTAAGAATATTATAAGAAAGAGGTATTTTATGAGACTTAATGCAGGGGAAGTTATTACAGCAATGGTTACACCTATGACATCTAATATGGATGTTGATTATAAGAAGGTGGAAGAGCTTGTTGAATACTTATCTACAAATGGTTCTGATTCAATAGTAATAACAGGGACAACAGGGGAATCTCCAACATTAACTCATGATGAAGAAATAGAAATTTTGAAAGTTGCAAAGAAAGCTGTTAAAAATAATGCCAAAATAATTATGGGTACAGGTTCAAATTGTACAAAAACAGCTGTTGAAATGTCAAAAATAGCTGAACAAAATGGAGCTGATGCTGTTTTATGTGTTGTACCTTATTATAACAAACCATCACAAAAAGGTATGATTGCACATTATTCAGCTATTGCAGAAGCTGTTTCTATCCCAATTATTATGTA
>CALVEW010000040.1 GCA_944326645.1 Candidatus Gastranaerophilales bacterium | reverse complement strand
TCAAATTCCTACCTTTTCAGTGTTTTAGGTAAAATCTCACGAGGAAGCCTGCATCGTTGGAAAGCCAGTTTAGACGGAACAGAGGATTATACAAGGTTAATCCCTAATTACAAATATGTTTCTGTGAATGAATACAGAACATGTCTAACAGATGAAGAAATCAAAATATTTATGGGCTTGCTCCTGCACCCGAATAGAATTTGTATCGGCAAAGCAATCTCACTTACAAAATACAAGCTCAAAGAGCAAGGTCAAAGTTTTATCCCTGCAGATATTACGTTTAGACGCTATGCAAAATGGTTTAAGGACAATAATTATGACAAATGGGTGCTTGCTAGAGATGGTGAAAAAGCACTTTCAGACAAAGTCGAACCATATATTAAAAGGGACGCTAGCCTGCTTGATGTTGGGGATATTTTGGTCGCAGAAAATGTTTTTTGGAATGAAAATGAGTATAGATCTAATTTTAATGTTAAACCTTTAAACAATTGTTAATATTAATTAAGAATATACAAATTCTTCAGAACCATTTTCGTTTAATATTAATCCGCATAAGTGCGCATCTTTATACTTTCCACAACCTAAATCTATACCAATCTTATCTTCATCAATATAAGGGACATCAAAATCAGTATGTCCGAAAATTATCTTTTGAGGCAAGTTATGTTTAGAATAAATAAATTTACCTCTTATATAAACCAAATCTTTTTCAGATTGTTCTTCTAATGGTAATTGGGGATCTATTCCTGCATGAACAAACAAATATTTATCAGTTAAATAATAAAACTTTAAGCTATTAAAAAAATCTTTATGAGTTTTATAAATATTTTCAAAACTACCATAGCTTTTTACAGTTTGAGGTCCACCATAATTTTGGAATAAATAATTAAAATACTCATCATCTGTATGCAAAAACGCATATTCATGTGAGCCCATTAGATAAATACATTTATGAGTTTCTGATTGCTTAAGAACTCTATCAATAACTCCTTTGGAATTTGGACCTCTATCAATATAATCTCCCATAAAAACAAAAATATCGTCAGGTTTTGTTTCTATTTTCGATAATAAACTTTCTAACTTACTTAGTTCTCCATGAATATCAGTTATTGCTATATATCTCGACATTGTTTTTTTATCCACTCCATAATAATTTCAACAAGATATTCTTGTTGAGATTTAGTCAGTTCAATTCCTTTCCTAAAGCCGTGCCATTTTTCTACACACTTACGACAACAACAAGCAGTTGCATGTTGAGCAACAAAGACTGGATGATTTCTCATTGGTGTTTGTTTCCCATCATTTTTAATAAACGCAGGAGCGATTCTATTGGCTATAAAATCCTCTGCATGTTTTTTTATTACATCGAAACCTTTAGTTTTAATATAATCTTTATCCTTTATAGATAATTTAAAACGGCTTCTGAATTCTGACTTTGCTAATTTATCTAATATAGTTATACTCATAACTATATTTTAATACTAAATATTTTTATATAAACTAATCTATTATTTATTATCTATCTGCTTAATAGGTTTACAAGGATTACCAACTGCAACAACATCTGACGGAATATCTTTTGTTACAACACTACCCGCCCCTATTACTGAATTATCACCAATAGTAACTCCAGGAAGAATTACAACATTACCGCCAATCCATACGTTATTCCCTATATTAATTGGCTTTGCAGACTCCATTCCTGTATTACGTTCCAATGCAACAATTGGATGCCCTGCAGTATAAAAACCACAGTTTGGACCAATAAATACATTATCACCTATTTTAATTTTTGCACAATCTAGAAAAACAGAGTTATGATTTATATAGAAATTTTCACCCAATTCTATATTATATCCATAATCACAGAAAAAATTAGGTTCAATTGTAAGATTTTTACCTCTTTTACCTAATAATCTGGTTAAAATCTCATTCTTTTTACCTTTATCATCAGGATATAAAGAATTGTATTCAATACATAAAGATTTAGCCAAAAATCTATCTTGTTCCAATGATTTATCCATTGGATAATATTTTTCACCATTAATCATTTTTTCTTTTTCTGACATAAAACACCTCTTTTTTTTGAAATAATAACACAAAAATTAATAATAATTGAATTGTAAACATATAAGTGGTAAAGTTATTTTGATTAATAAATATTTAACTATTAAAGGCATAATATATGGAACACATTTGGTTATTAATAAAAGCTACAGCCTTAGCAGGTATTGGTGGAACAGGATTAGGTGGTATTATAGGAGCTCTATTTAAAAGAGATTCTAAAAGAACTGTTAGTCTTTTACTAAGTTTTGCTGGTGGTGTTATGACATCAATTGTATGTTTTGACTTAATAGAAAGTGCAATCGGTACAAATACAAGTATCTATATCATATCATTAGGTATCTGTTTTGGTGTTGCAATGGTTTATTTGCTCAACTTATATATTGACAGAGTTACAAATCACGAAGTTAGACATATCGGTAAAAATCACCCTGCAACTGCAGATGACTTAGATGAAATTATTCATAGTAATCACTTGTCAGTTCATATGCGAAAAAGAGATACAAAACTATCATTATTTATTGCAGGACTTATTATGGCATCTGCAATTGCTTTACATAACTTGCCAGAAGGAATGACAATCGGGGCATCCTTTGCTAACAGCAAAGGGCTTATGGAGGGTTCTGCGCTTGTTCTTGCAGTTTTAATCGGATTACATAATATTCCTGAGGGTATGGCGATTTCTGTTCCTTTAATAAATGGTGGTGTAAAAAGAAGAAAAGCTATATTGATTACAGCCCTAAGTGGAGCACCGACAATTATTGGAGCCCTAATTGGTTATTTCATTGGTGATATTGGAGCTTTAGGGCTTGCTTTAAGTTTAAGTTTTGCAAGTGGTGCAATGCTTTATGTTACTTTTGGTGAAATTTTACCTCAATCAATACTTATGTATAGAAGCAAACTCCCTGCATTCTTCGTTATCATAGGTATGTTAGTAGGATTAATTGTTATAAATAATTAATTATGGATAAAAGTTTTTATAATCAAAATACAATAATTGTAGCAAAGGAACTCTTAGGCAAAAATTTATGCCATAAAGTTGGTGATGTTGTATATAAAGGAATGATTGTAGAAACAGAAGCTTATAGACAAGAAGATCCGGCATGTCATGCTTTTTGCGGCTTAACTCCTAGGAATAAAGTTATGTTTGAAAATGGTGGAGTAAGCTATATTTATTTTATTTATGGTATGCATTTTTGTATGAATGTTGTAACTGAAAGAAAAGGTTATGGTTGTGCGGTTTTAATAAGAGCCCTAGAACCTATACAAAACATCGATAATTCAAATGGACCTGCAAAATTAACAAAAGCTATGCGTATTACAAGAAATGAAAATGGATTAGATTTAACAAATAAAAAAAGTAATTTATGGATTGAAGATAATAAGTTAATATCGGATGAAAATATTATTAAAACAACAAGAATTGGAATAAATAAAGCTGTAGATTATCCTTGGAGATTTTATATAAAAGATAATCCTTGGGTATCTAAAAATTAAGATTTAGGTACTGAGAAACCAAACGTGCAAGTTTGATCAGGAGTACTGCTTGCATAAATGTTGCCATTATGAGCATCAATTATTTGTTTTGATAGATATAGTCCTAAACCAGAACTGCAAGTTAAATTTTTTGAATTTGTTACAGAATTATATTTGTCAAAAATGTATAAGAGTTTTTCTTCCGGAATATATGGGCTATGATTTCTAATTGCTAAACATATAGAATTATCTTTTTCTGATATATTAATTTCAATAATAGAATTCTGAAATCCATAAGTTATTGAATTTGATAATAAGTTTGTGATTACTCTTTGTATTTGAAATTTATCTGCAAAAATTGTAGTGTTATTAATTGTATTAATTTTTATAGTTTGGCCTTTTTCTTTGTATAAATTTGTTAAATTAAGTACAGTTAATTCTACTAATTCAATTAGTGAAAAATATTCTTGGTATATATTTGCTTGACCTTCATCATATAAATATGTATCTAAAATATTAAAAATTAAATCAGACATATAATTACAGGAATCTTTTATTTGAGATAAAAAATACTCTTGTTTATCATTAATATTTCCTAATTTTCTTCCTAAAATCAAATCTAATGTTTTTATTTGAGCGATTATTGGTGTTTTTAAATCGTGAATTAATGTTGAAACGAAAGTGTTTTTTCTATTCTCTAATTCTTTTTCTTTATCAATATTTTTATTTACACATACTATTCTTACAACATTACCATCAGGATCAAATACAGGATATTTCATAACTCTATAAATTCCGGATAATCCTTTCAATGCAAGCTTTCTTTCAATAAATAATGGCAATTTTGTTTCTTTTACACAATTGTTTTCGTCGATTATCTTGGATATATTTTCTCCTTCGCAATAATCTTTCAAATTTGTTCCTATAAAACTATCTGAGTTTGATTTAAATATAGAATAAAAATTCTTATTAACAAGTAATATTGTTCCATCTACATTGCATAAATAAGTTATGAAAGATGTATCATCAATAATGGTTTTAAGTTGTGAATGTTGGACTAATATTTTTTCTTTTAAGTCCTCTATTTTAAAAATATATTTAAATGTACAAAAAACAAAAATAAATAATCCAAACAAAGACATTAAAAATAATATTTTATATTCTAAAAGACTTAATTTAAAATTTTCTATTAAAAATGCTAGTACCATAATTGCTAAAATTGCAATTATTGAAAATCTTTTTAATCTCAAAACATCTCCCTTCAGATTCTTAATAATTTATCTATACACAAATTTCTGTCAGTTGGGTATTAGCCACTTGTTTAATTTAATTTATTTACATTTTATTAGGTTATTTTATTGAATTCTTTAGTTGGCTAATTTGCTTGTTATTACTATGTTTTATAAAAATATATGTGTGTTGTCGCAAATTCATTTTCTACTTTTTTTGTTGATTTTTTTTACAAAAGTTAATAGTTAAGAGCAATTAAATAATAGTTCTAGCTAGGTAGAAATTAAATAAAAGCAAAACTATAATACTTATTATCATGGGTTCTAATAATAATACAGAAAAAAAATTTGGAGCAAAGCTTGCATATGTTAGAAAAAGTAAAAAGCTTTCTCAGATAAAACTAGCTGAAATAGTTGATATGAATTTTAACTACATTGGACAAATTGAACGTGGTGAAGCTAATGTGACAATGAAAACAATGATTGCATTGGCCAATGCCTTAAATGTTGAATTAAAAACATTATTCGATTTTACGTTTTAATTTGTTATAATAATTCTATGAATAAAATTTTATGTTTTGGTGATAGTAATACGTTTGGCTTTAACCCAAAAGATGGTTCAAGGTATAAACCAAATGAACGTTGGACAGGCATTTTAAAAGAAAATGTTAAAAACTCATATGAATTAATAGAGGCTGGTTGTAATAATCGTACAGCATTTTTTACTAATCCTTCAGGCAGAGAACAATCAGGACTAAAAGTATTTCCTGAGTACTTAAAAAAATATAATCCCCATATTGTTATACTAGCTATAGGTATTAATGATTTACAATTTCAATATAATTCTTCAAATCAAGATATTGAAGCAGGGCTTGAGAAATATCTTAATCTAATAAGTGATAAGAAGTTTATTCTTTTAATACCTTCTATTATTGAAACAAACATTCTTAAAAGTTTTTTTGCTCAAATGTTTGATGAAACATCTATAGAAAAAAGTAAAGAATTATATAAAATATACAAAAGTTTTGCAATTAAAAATAATCTAACGTATATTGATTTAAACCAAATAGTAAAGCCATCATCTATTGATGGCTTACACTATGATATAGAAATGCATAAAATAATTGCACAATCTATTTTAAAAGTTTTATAAATTCTGCTAACCATGCAGGATGTGCAGGCCAAGCAGGGGCTGTTACTAAGTTTCCATCAACAACAGCGTTTGTTGCTTCAGCGTTCGGCTCAATCCACTCGCCACCTGCCGCTATTACATCTGGTTTTAAAGATATATAAGCTGTGCATTTTTTATTTTTTAAAGCTCCTGCAGTTAATAAAACTTGTGGACCATGACAAATTGATGCAATAGGTTTATTACTTTCAATAAAATATTTGACTGTATCCATTACTTTATCATCTAATCTGATATATTCAGGAGCTCTACCACCGGGGATAACTAATGCATCATAGTCACTTGGATAATAGTCTGAAAAGTTTTGATTTAATTTGAAATTATGACCTCTTTTTTCAGTATAAGTTTGATCTCCTTCAAAATCATGGATTGCAGTCTTTATAAAATCTCCTGCTTGTTTATTAGGACATACAACATGAACGTCATGACCTAGCATTAATAAAGCTTGATAAGGAACCATTAGCTCATAATCTTCTACAAAATCACCTGCGATAATTAATATCTTTGACATAAAAACCTACTTTCTGATTTCAAAAGTGTTATCTTTGTCTTCTTCAGAACCAGCTAAGAAAGATGCTCCCATTACTTTTATTTTTGCCGTATTTAATACATCTTTCAATCTTGTTTGTTTTGTATAAACGTCAATTATAACTTTTCTTGGATTATTAGTTATATTTATTATTCTGTAAGAGCAAGGATATGTTGCTAATGATGGAGTATCAATATATAAAATATTGTCTTCTTGTATTAATTTAGTTCCATGATAATGTCCAGAACAAACAATAATTGGATTTTTATATTTATGTAATACATCCATTACATCATATCTGTTTAATAATCTATGGCCTTCACTTACATATGGTTCAATTATTGGAACATGCATACATATTATAACAACATCATTTTTTGATTTTTTTAACTCGCAATCTAACCATTCTAATTGTTCTTGAGATATTTCACCATTTGTTGTTACTCTATCTAAGATAATTGTATCTAAGCATATAACCTTGTAACCTTTTTTAGGCACAAATGAATAATAAGGACCTTTGTGTGAAAAATTAGGATTATGTCCGCATAAAATGTCAAAAAATTCACTTTTTGACATTACACAATCTTGAACATCATGATTTCCTAATAATCCATACCAAGGTGCTTTTAAACAATTAGCTCTTGATATAAATTCTAATAATTGGCTCTTTTTAGGCTTATTTACTAAATCTCCTGTAAACATTACAAAATCAATACAAGGGGTATCATTTATTTGCATTATTACATCATCTAATATTTGAGGAGAAGAGCTTAAAACTTTATAAGTTGTATCTTGTTCTATAGATGAATAATGAGCATCACTCACTTGAGCAAATTTTAAATTAGTTGCATTAGCATCTAGAAAATAAAACCAAATACCACCTGCTAATAATAAGGTAAATGTCCAATTTAATAATCTTTGAAAAAATGTTTCTTTCTTTCTATAATGTTTTCTCATTTATTTATTATCCTATCGATTTCTCGTTTTGTTCTTAATACACCTTCTTTATCTGAAGTTTTTATATATATATTTAGTTTTGTATTATACAATTCTATATTTTTTGGATATTTTTTTATCCCGGAATTAATTATATTTATTGAGGATTTTTTATTATTTAAATCTGAATTTATATATGCTAAATCAATATAATCTTTATCAGTATCAGGTTTAATTAATTCTATATCTTTTATAATTTTTTTATAATTGGTTACATCGCCAATTTTTTGATATACCTTTGCCACATTATACAAATATATTGGTCTTGATGCTTTTCCTTTGTAAGCATTAGTATAGGCGATTAATGCGCTGTTATAATCTTTTAATTCTACATAGCAATTTCCAAGTTCATTCAAAACTTCCGAATTGGGATTGTTTATAGATTTTAAAACAGCAACAGCCCCACATATATTATCTAAATGTTTTTCTATTTCAGATAAACATAGTCTATAATTCAAACAATTATTGATTGATGCCGCTTTTACTATATAATTTTTTGCAACGTGATAATCTTTTATTGCTAAATAATTACGATATAACATATAATATGCATAATCATCTTTAGGATTAAATTCTATATATTTTTCTAATGTGGAGTTAGACCAAGAATAATCTTTTGTTAAATAATAAACATCTGCTAATTGAATATATGCTAAAGAAAATTTTGGTGATAATAATGTTACTTGATTAAAACATTTTATAGCCTGTTGATATTTACATTGTTCTTTATTCAGTATTCCTAATAAGTAATATGCGCAATAATCATTTCTGTTATTTTGAATAACTTTATTTAAAGTTTGATATGCTAACTTATATTCTTTATTATTAATTAACATTTGAGATAAGTTAATCATAGGAGCTGAAAAAGTATTATTAATTCGGTATGCTTTCATAAATACGTTTTTAGCATTTCTATATTGTCCCAATTTCCAATAAGTTAAACCTAAATTATTATAAGCATATATATTTCTTAAATTATGTTTTATTGCTGTTTGAAATGAAGTTTTTGCATTTTGGTAATCTTTATTTAAGTAAAATTTTTCTCCATTAAAATTATATTCATCAGATTGTTTTATACCTGTTTTGACTCCTGCAGGTCTAACATTAATAGTTTTATCTAATGATAAATCTGATATAGAATCTTGAGGTTGGGTCAATATTATATTTAAATAGTTTGCTCCAAAGTGAGTTGGGCTGGTTTTTAATATTTGATTAGCATACTCTAAAGACTGAGAAAAATCTCCGGATCTATAGAAGTTTTTTGCCATATCAAAATAGTCTTCCACTACATCTGTTGCAAATGTTGGAAGTGAAATAAAAGCCATAAGTGATAGTAATACAATATGTTTCTTCATATTCAACTCTCAATTATCTTATGGCTTTTATTATACTACAAATTATTATTTTTAAGCAAAATCGTATTATTTTGTAAGATTTTTTAAATAATTAGGTAATGCAAATCTTGCATTATGATAATCTTTATTATAAATCTTACAAGATTCAGTTATTGCTTGTTCTCTATCTTCTGCATAATATGATAAAGGTTCAACTTCTTCTGAGCAGAAAGCCCAAGCCCAATATCCACCTGGATATGTTGGAATATTTGATGTATAAGTTGAACAAATAGGGAAAACTTTTTTTAATAATTTATACATTTTGCTAATTTCTTCTTTATTTACAACCGGTGATTCTGATTGTGCAGCTAATATTCCGCCTTTTTTCATTGAACGTTTAACATTTGTATAAAATTCTTCTGTAAATAAGCCTTCTCCTGGTCCCATTGGATCTGTTGAATCAATAAGAACTATATCATATTCATCAACTTTATCTTTAATAAATTCTATAGCATCTTCTACTTTTATTTCCACTTTTGGATTATCTAATTCACAAGCCATTAATGGTAAATATTTTTTACAAGCATCAATAACCATTCCATCAATTTCACATAATACAACTTTTTCAACTGTATTGTGTTTCAAAACTTCTCTTACAGTTCCACCATCTCCACCACCGATTACTAATACGGATTTTGGAGCTTTATGATGCATCATTGGAATATGAGCAATCATTTCATGATAATGATATTCATCACCTTCTGTACACATCATTAAATCGTCTAAAGTTAAAAATCTTCCTAGCGCACTATCAGATTCTATTACTTCAACTTTTTGAAACTCTGATTTATCAGAAAATAATACATTTTTTTTCTTAATTGCTATTCCAAATCCTGCTGGTGTAATTTCTTGATAAAATTCTGTCATAATTTAATATCTCCTGCTAAAATGTGTATGTGTAAGTGAAAAACTTCTTGTCCTGCATCTCTTCCCGTATTTATAACAGTTCTATAAGATGGTATCCCTTCTTGTTTTGTAACTTTTCTAACTATATTCATTAAACGACCTAACAATTCAACATTATCAAGTTCATTTAAACTTTCGACGTGTAGACGAGGAACAACTAATAAATGTGTATTAGCCTTAGGATTTATATCATTAAATACTACTGCTTCCTCATCTTCATATATAAATTTTGTTCCAAAATCGCCATTAATAATTTTACAAAAAATACAATCTGTCATTGCTTTCTCCTTGTCTTGATAAGAATAACTTAAAAATACTAACAAGTAAATAAATGTAACATTTTTATAATTTATAACAAATTTATTTTTTAGAAACATTATTTTTATAGAGGTTATTATGAATACTTTTGTAAAAACAAATTTATATCCAATAAATTCATTCTATAAAACTGATATTATAAAAAATAAAAACATTAATTATAATAATATTGAAAAGAACAATATTTCAAATGTATATGCATCAAATGTCTACAATATTCATTTTGGAGCAAAAAATATCAATCAATTATATGAAGAGTACAATTGGTATATAAATCACGATCATACTCCTGCTATAAATTCATTTTTAAAAATTGCTGCTGATAAGAAAGATATGGACAGCTTTCTTACCGCAATATTAAATACCGATGATAGAAGTTATCAGTTTATTGATAGTTTGGTAAGGCAACCTAGAAATATGCCGGAATTAACCCAAACCCTTGTAGATAAAGTTGGTGAGCAGTCAAAAAATATTATGCCATTTTTTATTGATAGTCCATATAATAAAGCTTATAACAAATATATCGATAAAAAATATCATGATGCTCACACAATATCAGAATTATTAAGAGTTAGACCTGATTGGAAAGGTGATGTTTTATTAGAAAAACATCGACAATTAAAAGGTAATAACTTTTTTGAAATTGGCAATATTCCTAAAGAGTTTCCTGATAACCACCTATTTTTAATAGCAGATTATCTAAAAGATAAAATGGAGATAGGTTTAAAGAAAAATAAAAAAATAGCAAATCTCAAATTAGATAATAGAGAATATGAATTTAAGTTTTTTACAGAGGGAAAATCAGAAAAAAATGTATTTGGTGTGTTTACTCCAGAGAGAAAAAAATATGTTCTTAAAATGAGTGATGAAAAATATAGAAGTCTTGATAATCCTTTTGCATTAGGAACTTTAGCGAAAATTGATACATATTTAACGACTAATAGAAGTAGAAATTCAGCTCCATTATGTTACTATAACCATGATAGAAATATGTCTGTGTATAAATATATAGAACATAATCATGTTGCAAATAAATCTAATAATCTTCAAGAAATCTCAGAACATCTTCCCGATTTTAAGGCTCTAGGTTTAACTTATAATGATAATGTTGGGGATAAAAATTATTTTCAACTTAAAATGAATTCTAATGAAGACATGCAAAATAC
>CALVEW010000039.1 GCA_944326645.1 Candidatus Gastranaerophilales bacterium | reverse complement strand
AAGAGAAAAAATTCTATTTAAAGAATTAATTCTACAAGGAATCATTTCAATTTGTCTACAAGAAAGCCCTACAATTCTTGAAGAAAAACTGATGGGATATACACGAATTCACGATAGAGGTTAATTTTGCTTAAAGATTATGATTACAACAATTCAAAAGACTATATTAACAGATGGGTTATATCTTATGCAGATTTAGTAACTCTTCTTCTAGCTTTATTTTTAGTAATGTATGCTATAAACACAGCAAATCTAAAAGCTAATGCTGTAGGGAAAAATAATGCAACTATTAATACTGAACTAAAAAAAATACAAACAGTTAAAATGCCTGAATTAGAAAAAGAATTAATTTCAGAATTTAAAAATGACGAGAATGTTGTTTTGCTAAAAGATACAAGAGGCTTAATCATACGTCTTAAAGATAATATTCTTTTTGGCTCAGCCGAATCTGAAATACAACCGGAAGCATACAAAACATTAAATAAAGTTATAGATATTTTGTCAAAAATAGATAATCCTGTTATAATAGAAGGGCATACAGATTCTTTCCCAATAAAATCAGAAAAATATTCATCTAATTGGGAATTATCAACTGCAAGAGCAACAAGTGTTATAGATTATCTTGTTGATTCAAAAAGAATAAATCCTAGAAGGTTATCAGCTGTCGGTTATGGGGAATTCGTACCTGTCGCAGAGAATACATCAAATAGTGGTAGGACAAAGAATAGAAGAGTTGATATAATAATATTGAATAACAATACTGGAGATTAATATGGCTAACGACGAAATAGATTTAAAAAGACAAATTCAAAATTCTAATAAAACGCCTAATGAATTTTTGAAAACAATTATTATTAATTTAGTTTCTACAACTTTATTATGTATTATATTTATTTGTGCAAATTTTATAATTCAAACTAATTTACTAAATACTAAATTAGCAAGTATTAGCACAGCAAATACTGAAGCAGATTATTCTGAAGAAGAAGAAACTGAAGTCGTTAAACATGGTGTTATTGTTGATTTAGGAGACTTTGTTCTTAACCTTGCAGATCCAAATAGCCGTAGATACCTTAAAACAAACGTTGCTCTTGAAATAAGTCAAGCAGAACAAGAAGCAACTCCTCCTGCAGAAGAAAAAAAATCAGGCCATGGACACGGGCATGGAGCAGAAGAAGCAGCTCCTCAACAGTCTGATTTAGAAAAAAGATTAACTGAATATAAACCTGCAATTAGAGATGCTATTATTACAACTTTATCAAGCAAAACTGTAGCAGAACTATCAACTGTAGCTGGTAAAGAACTTGCAAAAGAACAGATTATGGCTGCAGTAAATGGAATCCTTGCAGGACAAAATGAAGTATTAAGAGTTAGTTTTGGACAATTCATAATTCAATAAATAATACAAACAAATGGACGAAATAAAGAAACAAAAATCAAATAATGATACAAATGACACATCAAACTTTATGGAAAGTATTGATGTAAATGAGTTTAGAAAAGGTTATAAATTATATAACTTTAGAAGACCTGATAAATTTTCTAAAGATACATTAAGAGCTCTACAAGATGTTCATAGAGAATTTTCAAAACAAATTTCTATGATTCTTACAGGCTATCTTAGAATGAAGGTTAATATTGATATTGTATCTGTTGACCAATTAACCTATGATGAATTTGTTAACTCTATGCCACCAAGTATGAGTGTTGGTATTTTTGAATTTAATCCATTACCTGGTCAAATTCTTTTTGGTATAACTTACGAAGTATTATCTTGTATTGTCGACAGAATGCTAGGTGGAAAAGGTGATGCAACTCCGCAATACAAAGAGCTAACCGATGTAGAAACATCTCTTACAAAAAAAATTATTAATATTATAATTAAAACTCTAAATGACTCTTGGACAAGTATAATTCCTGTTGAATATGCAATTGTTGGACTTGATAACGGTTTTCAGTCTATTCAAGTTGCTGCACCTGGAGAAATCGTTGCATTGCTAACTTTTGAAATCCAAGTTTCAGAAAAAACTTTCGGATTAGCAAGTCTTTGCTTCCCTTATCCGGTTTTGGAAACTGTTATTCCTCATTTAACTTCTCAACATATTTTCCAAACAAAAGGGATTGTTGCAACAAGTGAAGAAAGACAAAGAATGATTCATAAATTAAATCCTTCTATGATGGATATTAGAGCTCAATTTGGGACTTGTGATATTACTTTAGAAGAATTTTTAAAGTTATCTGTTGGAGATATTCTTATGCTTGATGAAACTGTTGACAAAGACTTAATCGTAAAAATCAATGGAGTAAAAAAATTCTTTGCAAGGCCGGGAGTCTTAAAAAATAATGTTTGTGTTAAAATAACTAATATCTATGATGAAATGTATGATTTAATGAGAAATTACGAATAAAGGGGATTTTGATGTTTGATGAGCAAAAACCAGAAAATAATGATAGTTTCAATAATCTAAATAACAATATTGAATCGGATACAGAAGAACAATTATTTAAAAATATAACAGAAAATGATTTTTCTGAACCTATTAATAACTCATTTAATTCTTCTGAAAATGAGTTTATTAACAATATTGTTAATGAAGATAAAGAAAACGATATTCCTGTAACTGTTCAACCTGTTCAATTTGCCTCTTTTGATGAAGAAGAAAATGTTCATGGTAAAGAAAATCGAAATCTAGACCTTTTAATGAATGTTAACTTACAAATGTCCGTAGAATTAGGTAGAACAGAATTACCATTCAAAAAAGTTCTTGAATTAACAAGAGGTTCTATTATAAGCCTTGATAAATTAGCAGGTGAACCTGTTGAGTTATTTGCTAACGGAAAACTTGTTGCTTTTGGCGAAGTTGTTGTTATTGAAGATAACTTTGGTTTAAGAATTACAAGTATTGCAGCACCTGAGGAAAGACTTAAAACTGTACATGAAACAACAGAAAAAGAATCATAACTAGCTTGCTAATCTTTTAGAACGATTATAATTAGCTGACATTGCATTAACAGCATAACAAGCGATTGATAATCTTCTTGATAGTTTCATTTGTGTCATTGTATTTGTTGATACATAATTCATTATTCTCATCACATCTTCTGCTGAAATAGCTGATTGTTCATATTCATGTTTATCAACTTGTTTATCTGAATATTTTTGAACTAATAATTTATCAATGTGATCTTTTGCACCTATTGCCATATTACTTAATCCCCTTAATAATCCCCTATGTATATATAAAGATTATTGAGATGAAATAATTGACTTTTTAAACATAAATATTTAATATTTCTTTACAATAAACCTAAAAAAAGGAACTCATATGAGTTCCTTTTTTCATATTATAACTTTTCAGTTTTTCTAAATGGTATTAAACTATCAAATTCTGAATTTAAACCAAAGTAGAATCTTCCACTACTTTCATCATAATACTTATGTCCGATTGGGAAGCCAACACCAAACTGTAGAGCTAGCCATTCTGTTATGTTTATATAAGAACCAAACCCTACACTATGTAAGAAGTTTTGAGGATAATTATATACATTGTCATGCTCTTTTACCCAACCAAAATCATAAAAAGCAGCAAGTCTAACTCTATCATCAATAAATTTCAATTTATTTGGTAATATCTTTTTAAATCCAGGTATTGGTGTTCTGATTTCAACTGTACCTGTAACACCATAATCACCAATTAATTCTGCAGGTTGATAACCTCTTAAAGTATAAGGTCCACCTATTTGCATTTGTTCTATTGCATATAATCTGTTTGGAGAATATTGGCCATTAATACGAACTAAACCAATAACTCTACCCCATAAACGTTGTACACGGGTAGCACCTGCAACTATTTTTACAAATGTACTTTCAGGACCATTAGCATATCCGGATTTAGTACCTCCTAAACCAACATCTGCACCTATTGTCCCTAACCATCTACCATACTTATCGTCTCTAATTCCACGTAGACCTGATCTTATAACAAATAACTGATAATCTGATAATGTATAATTCAAAAGTTTTGAATATGTATTAGAATCAACAAAATCGACTCCGGTATATACTACCAAATCAGTTTTAGCATTCTTAATTAATGGATGAGATAATTTTATTCCCATTGATTGAGAACGACCTTTTACATTCAAACCTCTATATGGTCCACCTAATGAAATATTAGAGTTTGAATAATCAAACGAAAGTCTTGTTCCATATGGACTAACAGGAATTGAATATCCTGCTAACACACCTGTAGAACCTGTTGATAGAATTGTTCCACCGTATATTTTATCACCAAAACCTGTTAAATTATCTAAACCTAATAAGAAAGATGCTCTTTGAACACCGGTATATGATCTACCATAATCATCCCAACCAAAACTAAATCTTAGAGGAAATCTATCTTTTACATCTAATTCTAATTTTGTAGCATCTCCGTCTTTTGAAACAGTTGACTGAGCTTTTATATATTTTTCTTCGTTCAATTCTCTTAAAGAACCTTGTAATGCTTTAGCGTTAAAGACAGTTCCTTCTCTTAAACCATCACGCCCCATCATTACATTTTTTAAATACCAAGTTCTTGCCCATTTATTACCTGAAATGTCAACATCTTCTACTCTACTTTCAACAATAGAAACAGTTACAACACCATCTTTTATTTGTTGCGCAGGAATATAAGCATAACTTGTTAAATATCCTCTAGACTGATAATAACGACTTACTCTTAATGCAAAAGTCAATAAATCTTCGAAATAAATTTCATTGTCAATAATATCATCAGCTAATGAATTTAAAACTTTATCTTTTATTTTGGTATTGCCTTCATAGACAATTTTATTTACTTTGAACTTAGGGTTATAAATTACACCATCACGTTCTAAATCTTTTTGTACATCAACTTCAAATCTTTCTGGACCATCATCCTGTGGAGGAGCCATTTTTTCTACCGGAGAAATTAAATTTTTCTCAATACTGTAATTTTTTATTTGGTTAGTTTGCATTTGTCCATAAGTTCCTGCTCCACTAGATGGAGATAACCCTTGTAAACCGGCAGGTAAAACTTGAGCAAACTCAGCCTTTACAGATGATCCTGCAAAAAAGAGAGATGCAACTGTCAATAATATATATTTTAAATAAATCTTTTTCATCATTAACTCCAAAATAATCCAATAATTATATAATATATTACAAACATAATATATATTAAACATTTATTTTAATTATTTTAAGTTTTTTTAATAATAATATTAATCTTCATTTATATACAACTGGTTATTTTAAACACTATAATAATTATTTACCATAATTTATATAAATAGGAGATTTATTATGAAAAAAATTATTTTATCAGCATGTTGTGTATTGTTATTTTCTCAAGTAAGTTTTGCGGAAAGTACAAACATTGCTGTAGTTGATTTACAAAAAGTTGTAGATAATTCTTCACAAGTTAAAGCCTTAAAAAAAGAACATTCTACAAAAATTGGAGAATTAAACCAAATAATATCAAAAGCTCAAACAGAAATTGCAAAAGAAACTGACGCTAAAAAAATTGTAGAAATACAAGATAAGTACACTAATCAATTTAATACTAAAAAAGCCGAAATAGATAAAATGTATGCAGGAAAACTTGCAAGCATTGAATCTAAAATTAAAACAGAAATTTCTAATAAAGCTAAAGCAGACGGATATGACTTTGTATTTGCTAAAAGTGTTGCACTATATGGAGGAAAAGATATAACAAATGATATTTCAACAATGGTAAATAAAACTAAATAAATAATTTTAATTACATTTACCCCTGTGTTAAAATTAAATTATGAAAAATTTAGTTTTGGCATCAAAATCACCTAGAAGAAGTGAAATACTAAAAAAAGCAGGTTTTAAATTTGATATTGTAACCTCTGATTACGAAGAAGAACTTGATAATAAACAATTTTCATATGATAAAATTGAAAATCTTGCAAAAAATAAAGCATTCGGAGCACTAAACAATATTAATAAACCTTCATATATAATTAGTGCTGATACTGTTGTTGTACTTGATAATAAAATTTTAACAAAGCCGATTGGTAGAAATGATGCTTTTAAAACACTTCAATCTCTTAGTAATAGAGAGCATGAAGTTGTTACAAGTATATGTATTCTTGATTCTGAAACACAAAAATATGTTATAAACTCAATAACAACAAAGGTAGAATTCAATCTTTTAACAGATAAAATGATAGAATTTTATATTGATAACTATAAACCTTTTGATAAAGCAGGAGCATATGGCATCCAAGAATTACCACAAGGATATGTTAACCAAATAATTGGAAATCTTGAAAATGTTATTGGTTTATCATCAGATGCAGTTAAAGATTTAATTATTCAGCTTGAGCATCTTTTGATGGTATTCCAAGAGAAATACGTTTATCCTCAGGATTAAATTTTATAATAACAACACCAATTTTGTCGCCAACTTCCAATATTGTATTGTTAGCATTTTGATATTCGACAACCTCATTATGCGGTAATAATGCTTCAACCCCAGGATATACTTCTATAAAAGCACCAAAATTTTTAATCCTTGTAACAACTCCTTCGCAAGTATCGCCTTCTTTTAAATTATCGGTAACATTTACCCAAGGATCTTCTGTTACATTTTTTAAGCTTAAAGTAATTCTTTGTTTTTCTTTGTCAATATCAAAAATAGCAACATCAATTGTTTCACCAATTTTCAATAAATCAGTAGGATGCTCTACCCATTTCCATGAAATTTGAGATAATGGAAGCAAGCAATCAACTCCACCAATATCAACAAACGCACCAAATGATGCAATTCTTACAACTTTACCTTTTACAACTTGACCAACTTCAACTTGTTCAAAGATAACTTTCTTAGCAGACTCTATTGTATCACTATATACTTTTTTATTTGACAATACTAAATTACTTTGTTCTTCATCCAATGACAATATTTTTAACTCAATTTTGTCACCTACTGAATATTTATTTTCTCTTTCTTGTATTTGACTTGATGGAACAAATCCCTTGATACCAATTATATCAACTAATATTCCACCTTTTACTATTTGAACAATCTTTCCATTAATTATCTCATCTGCTTGTTTTATTTTTTCTAATTCTTTCCAAGAATATACTAAATCAACTTTCTTTCTTGATAGCCAAAATTGACCATTTTCATCGACATCTGAAATAATCAAAAACTCATATTCTGTATCTTTTTCTAAAACATCTTGAATTTTTGCATCATAATCAATAGATGCTTCTTTATGAGGTACAATAGCGATTGATTTTGCACCTATATCAACTAAAGCATTATCGGACTCATATCCAAATACGATACCTTTTACCAAATCACCTTTTTTAAATTTGTAATCATAATTGTCTAGTAATGACTCGAAATCCTTATCAGAATAGTCTTTTCCCATTATTTATGCCCTTATTATATAATACAGATATCTTAATTATAACATGTTTTTTGAGATTTGGCTAGTGTTTTGAATTAAAATATGCATGAATACTATATTTTAGGACATAAAAACTATTGAAATATTTATCTTTTATGTATAATTATAAATATGGAAAAACAAAATTCTATTAAATTTAAACTTGAACAAAGAGAAATTGATACATTAAGTGAATTTGCAACTAAAAGCAGATTTTCAAAAGGCCGAAAAAAAGAAGAAGAAGTATCTGACTTAAGAACTGAATTTCAAAGAGATAGAGACAGAATCTTACATTCAAAATCTTTTAGAAGATTAAAACATAAAACACAGGTATTCTTAGCACCTTTTGATGATCATTTTAGAACAAGATTAACTCATACTCTTGAGGTTTCACAAATTGCAAGAACAATTGCAAGAGCATTAGATTTAAATGAAGACTTAACAGAAGCAATTTCTTTAGGTCACGATTTAGGACACACTCCTTTTGGTCATTGTGGAGAAGGGGTATTAAATAAACTTGTTAATGGCGGATTTCATCATAATATTCAAAGTGTCCGAGTTGTAGAAGTTCTGGAAGATATGAACTTATGCCAAGAAACTATTGATGGTATTTATACACACACTTGGGGATTTAAACCTAAAACCCCTGAAGCACAAATCGTCCAATACGCAGATAAAATTGCATATATTAATCACGATATAGAAGATTCTATCAGAGCCGGAATTATTTCAGAAAGTGATTTACCGGATGAATGTATTAAATACTTCACATCACAACCTTCTGTAAGGTTAAGCAAAATGATATCTGCAGTTATAAATAATTCTATTGGAAAACCAAAAGTAGAAATGGAACCAGAATGTTGGGAAATAACAACTAAACTTAGAAAATGGATGTTTGAAAATATTTATATTGATTCTCCTGCGAAGACAGAAGAATGTAAGGCAAGACATATTATTAAAACACTTTTTGAATACTACACAGATATTATGAAACAACATTGTGATGACGAAAAGAAAATTGAACGATTAGTAACTGATTATATTTCAGGTATGACAGATCAATATGCAATTGAAAAATATAAAGAAAAATTCATCCCAAGACCTTTAATATCAGGTACAAGTGATGAAACTTTTCTTAAAATATTATATGAACTTGATAAATAATTATTGATTCAGAGCAACAAGAGTTTTAGATTTATATTGAATTAAACATTGAGCAAGTTGATCAGGACAACTTGTTGCTTTTGCTCCACAAGTAATTCCTTGTAGTTTATCTATAACTTCATCTATAGTTAAACCAGTTACCAATTTTGAAATACCTTTTAGATTTCCGTTACAACCACCAATAAATTCAATATCTACAATTTTACCTTCTTTTAGTGCAATATTAATTAATTTTGAACAAGTACCTTGTGTTTGATACTGTATAACTTCTATTTTTGGCTCCATTTAAATTCCTCCGTCATATTTATAATTAACAATAATATCACATATTTTTCAAGTTTTATATTACTCTAATTTATTCTCAAAGGTTTATTTTAAATTTTTGTTACAGTAGAAAAAAATTAATTTGTATCATAGCATATTTGAATTATCACAAATATGGAAAGGGAACTTTATATGAAACTAGGAATTTTGGAAAAGATTTTACCACCGGATAACAAGGTTTTCTTTGACTTATTTGTAGATGCTGCATTGAATTGTAAAAAAAGTGCAATTCTTTATAATGAAGCATTAACAAATGGTATCAATGAAGATATGTTAATGCAGGTAAAAATTTTGAGACGCAAGGGCAGTGATTTAGAAAGAGAAAGTATTGCTTTATTAAACAGTACATTCATTACTCCTATTGATAGAGAAGATATTCAATTACTTGCTTCAATGCTTAGAAAAATCAATAAAAAAATATGTCAAGCATTTTTAAATTTTTATGCTTATAAAATTGATAAACCTACAGAAGAAATGTTTCAGCAGGGCAAAATTATCATGAAAGCAACTTCTGAAATGACTCATACTGTAAGCTTATTAAAAAAATTGCATAAAACAAAAGATATCACTAATTCTAGAGCGACAATGAAAGAAATTGAAACTATTGGAGATGATATTCTTTTACGTGCAACAAGTGAATTATTCTCAGGCAAATATGATCCTGTAACAATTATTAAGTTTAGAGATATTTATAAGGACTTGGAGAATGCATTGGACAGATGTCATTCCGTTGCGGATGAAGTTTTGAACATTGCTCTCAAGAATAGTTAGGTATGACAGTAACGATTTTATGTTTAATTATATTAGTTGGAGTTGCGTTAATATTTGAATTCATTAACGGATTCCACGATTCAGCAAATGCCATTTCCATGGCAATTTCAACAAAAGCACTTAGCCCTAGATATGCAGTTTTATATGCAGCACTTTTTGATTGTGCCGGAGCATTATGTGGTACTCACGTTGCAAAAACAATTGGGGTGGGAATGGTTGCACACGATGCAATCACTCAACTTGTTATTTTATGTGCTCTATTAGGGGCTATTATTTGGGGACTTATTACTTGGAGATTTGGAATACCTTCAAGCTCGTCTCACGCACTAATTGGTGGTTTATTAGGTGCTTCTATTATGCATGCATATTTATTACTTGATAAACCATATGATTTACTATTAAGATTACCGGCTTTTCATTTTGAACATCCGGCTTTAGAAGTTGTTAATGAACATAATGTTTTAGAGTTAGTAATAATACCTATGATTACATCTCCAATATTTGGTTTTTGTGTTGGATTTCTTGTAATATGGGCATTATTAAAAATATTTGGAAGATTAAAACCTGAATTATTAAATCGTACATTTAGAAAATTACAATTAGTTTCTTGTGCATTCCTTGCATTCAGCCATGGGTCAAACGATGCGCAAAAAACTATGGGGATTATTACTCTATCATTAATAACTTTTGGATTCTTAAAAGGAGATACTGATTTTTCAATTCCTCTATGGGTAATATTAATTTGTGCGTTTGCTCTATCATGCGGAACGATGACAGGAGGTTGGAGAATTATCAAAACAATGAGTTCAAAAATTGTTAAAATGAAACCAATGCACGGTTTTGCAGTTGAAATGTCTGCATCAGGAATTATTTTAACAGCATCTCATTTTGGGATTCCTGTAAGTACTACACACATTATATCAACTGCAATTATGGGTGTTGGTAGTATGGTAAAAGCTAGTGCTGTTAAATGGGGTATTGTAAAAAGTATAATTACAGCTTGGGTACTAACCATTCCGATTTGTATGATTGTATCAGGAGGGCTATATTATATCTTATCTAAAACTCCATTAATTGCATTTGGACAATTTAGTTAAATAATAACAATATAAAAAGAATATTTTAAAAGACCTATTTATTGAAATAGGTCTTTTTCATACATAAACCAATAATCTAAGCATAAATAATTTGCGACTGTTTTAAACCGATTTACATATCTATCCTCATATTGAGGATTTTCTAAAATTAAAACAACAGCAGGTTTTCTATGAGTCTTTATTCCATAATAAACAGCCTGACCTATACTTTCTGCCCATTTTGATGCAAAATCAAATTCAACAGCATGTGTTTTAGTTAAACAATCAACCCTTGCTCCATCATTTAAAATATATTCCGTTTGCCCACAATGATTTCTACACCATACTGCTTGATATTCTTTCTCATAATGTAAACGCTTAGAATATACAGGAATTGATATTAAAAATATTAATAATATTAAAAGGATTAATCTTCTCATCAATTACATGATAAACGATTAATCCTTAATTTATTTAATATATTTTCGTTTATTTTATATAAAAGAATACAGATGTAACAATCCCAACTATAAAACAATAATATGCAAAAACTTTTAAAGAATATTTTGCTAAAAATTTCAAGAAATATTTAAT
>CALVEW010000038.1 GCA_944326645.1 Candidatus Gastranaerophilales bacterium | reverse complement strand
CTGCTTCTCTAGCTTGTTTCACAGCTTTAGCAATCATTCTTTGGTGTTTTGCACAGTTTCCTGTTACACGTCTTGGTATAATTTTTCCTGCTTCTGTTAAATATCTTTTTAACTTAGCAGCATCTTTGTAATCAATACTTTCAACGTGATCTGCACAGAAACTGCAACTTTTACGTTTTTTTCTATCTTGTGCATCTTGTCTTGCCATTGTTTTGTTTGCCTTTCTAGCCTTATTTTATATACCTTAATTATACACTTTATTGTTTTTTACTCCTAGAATGGAATTTCTTCTTCACCAATTAATTCTTCAGAAAATTCTTCTTCAGCGAATTTAGAAATTTCACCACTAGATTGAGGTTGAGAATAACCGGAAGTTTCTCCCATTCTCTCAATTGAATTTGCGTCTATTTCATAAATCTTACGCTCAGTACCATCTTCCATTTTAGCATTGGTAGTCTGAAGTCTGCCTTCTACTAAAATCTTATCACCTTTTGAAATGCTTTCTAATACCGGCTCTAATAATGTTCTTGTAGATAAAACACGAATTAGAGTTTCTTCTCTATCTCCAATATTTAATATTAGAGAGTAAACTGCAACATTATTTTGAGTAAAACGTTTCTCAGGCGCTCTAAAAACGGTACCTGTAACAACAGATTTTGCTATAGTCATCTAATTAAACCTCTTGAGCAACTTTTTCACAAGCCATAAACATTGTTCTTAAAATGTTATCATTTAACTTTAATTGTCTTTTTAAATCAGCAACTTTTGCTTCATCTAAAGATAAAATGAAATTTGCAAAGAAACCATCTCTGAAATTATTAATTTCATAAGCTAATTTTTTACGACCCATTTTATCAACAGAAGATACTGAACCACTTAATGCTTCAATATCTGAAGTTAATTTTGCTACTAATTTGTCAATTTCTTCTGCATCTGTGTTTGGTTTGTACACAACTAATAATTCATATTGTTTCATGTTTATAATTCTCCTTATACTATTTATATTTTAAATAGTATCATAAACATAATAATTACAATATGTATTCTCCATAAAAATTATAATCAGCAGGACCAATTAAGTATATATCACTATTTTTATCAAGGTGATATGCAGACCAATCAACGGTTACAACCCCTCCAAGTAAGTTTACTTTTACTTTACAGTCTGTTAAGTTATTTAAAACGCCTGCAACAACGGCTGCACATGCACCAGTTCCACAAGCAAGTGTAATACCACAACCTCTTTCATAAACACAAAAATCTATTTCTTCTCTTGATATTATATTTACAAATTCAACATTAGTTTTTTCAGGAAATATATGATTGCATTCTATATATGGCCCATAAGTAGATGCCATTTCATAGACATCTTCTGAAGTAAAGATAACACAATGCGGATTACCCATTGAAATAGCATTTGCATTAAAAGTTTTATCTTTGGCTTCAATTTCAAAATTTAAAATGTTTTCACCATCAAAAGGTATAAGGTCTGGCTGCAAAATAGGTTTTGACATATTAACACTTACCAAACCACAATCTAAAACCTCAGGAGATATAACACCTGCACCGGTCATAACAGTAAAATGTTTCTTGTCGACTAAACCTTTATCAACAACATATTTAGCAAAACAGCGCATACCATTACCACACATTTGAGCTGTTGACCCATCAGAATTATAAAAAATCCATTCAATATCTGTTGTTCTTCTATTAGGGAAATAAGGTATTATTAATCCATCTGCTCCTACACCAAAGTTTCTATCACAAATTTTACGTGCTAATTCATCATACGATAAATCTGATTTATCTGCTTCTTCTTTTTCGACTATTATAAAATCATTTCCACAACCATTCATTTTGGTAAAATTTAAGGTTTCCATTTAAATATCTCCTGATTATATCGTTATTAAGGAAAATCTCCTATTTATCATTTCGTGTTTATCATCAAATAATAAAACATCATTCGGATAAACTTTTACATAGTTATCATACTTCATCAAATAAATTGATGCTAATATTTTTTCATTAGCATTGATTATAGAAACAGGACGCTCAGTATATAACTTTTCGAATACTCTGAAAAATTTATTTGAACAAGTTTCTACAATACTTAAATCAAATGCAACTTTTTTATCTCTAGGCATTGATTTGTATGCAACCCCTAGAAAATCAGCCATTTCTGGGGTTATTTCGTGACAGTCCGGATTTAGGATGTAATGCGTTGGAGTTGAATAAATTTTCATATTCTTATTTTATCAATTAGTTTAAAAATTTTAATTATCCTAAATTATGAATATTGTATAACTAAAGTTTGATTCTTTACAATTTGATGTAAAATAATAAATTCTGTTATAATTAATTTTGAAATCTTAGGGAGAGTATATGATTTACAGTTTTATTTCAACAATATTATTTATAATAATTTTACCATTTTGGTTTTTAATAAGTCTTATTAATCCTAAATTAGGTTATGGATTTTCTGAAAAATTAGGTTTTAATTTAGGAGAACCTCTAGCTAAAAAATCAATTGTTTTTTATGGAGTTTCTGTTGGTGAAATTTTAGCATTACAAAATTTGATTATAGAAACTAAAAAACAATTCCCCGATTATAACATCGTTGTTACAACAGGAACTAAAACAGGCCAAGAAATGGCTAAGAAAAAATTAGGGGAAATTGCCGATTATATTACATACTTCCCTTTTGATTTTCCATTTTGTATAAATAATTTCTTTAAAAAAGTAAATCCCAAAGTTATAATTGTTGCAGAAACAGAACTTTGGCCAAATATTGCATATTGTTCTAAAAAAAATAACATACCTTTATACATTGTAAATGGTCGCATGTCTGATAGAACTTATGGCAGCTATAAAAAGTTATCATTTTTCTTTAAACCAATTCTTCAAAAATATACAAAAATACTTACTCAATCAGAAACTGATAATAAAAAATTAATCTCTATCGGAGCTAACCCTAATACAACACAAATTATGGGGAATTTAAAGTTTGATATAAATGTAAATCTTGATAATTTTTCTCCTATAGAGAAAAATGGTGATGACAAAATTATTATTGCAGGAAGTACTCATCCAGGAGAGGATGAAATAATATTATCAGCTTTTGAAGAAATTTATAAATCAAATTCTAACGTTAAATTATTAATTGCTCCAAGACATCCAGAACGAAATAACTCTGTATTTGAACTTTGCCAAAAAACAGGTTTAAGAGTTGGGAAACGATCAAATAATGATAATTTTACAAACAATGATATTATTCTCCTAGATACCTTAGGAGAACTTAGTAAAATGTATTCCATATGTGAGTTTGCATTTATTGGTGGTAGTTTCAACAAAACAGGCGGACATAACCCACTTGAAGCCAACATATTTAATAAACCTGTAATTTCAGGTCCAAGTACTAATAACTTTAAAGATATTTATGCAATAATTACAAGAACTAATGCCGGAGTTATTGTTAAAAATAAAGAAGAACTTATTACACAAATGAATAAGTTATTAAATAATCAAGGATATTATAAACATGCTTGTGAAGACTGCAAATTAGTTTTTGAACAAAATAGAGGTGCTATGAATGTTGTAATTGATGAGCTTCATAAGTTAATCAATTCGTAATTCTTTTTCTAATATCTCAGGAGATTTAGTAATTTGCTTTTTAATTTCTTGATATTCGAAAGCAGAATTTGTATCAGGAACAACATTAACCCAAGTTAAACCTACGCTATTGGGAGTTTCACGTTTTTTGATATTATTTTTCAGATCAGTTGTAACTATATCTAATGCTCGCCATTCCTTCTCTTTTATATTATATTCATTAAAATAAAGAACAATCTCTTTTGATTTTACTTCCTTAACCCAGGCTTTATAGGTTCTATTTTTAGATGAATATCTAACAGATGATTTATCTAAATATAGATTATTCCCTATTTTTACCCACTCAGCAGCACAAGTTGGTAAATTAATAGCTAACAATAATAATATAATTAATATTTTCTTCATAAAATGTAACGTACTACAAATTCAATAATAATACATCATACATTTAATTGGGAGGTAAAAATTAAGTGTAAAGCTTTACAAATATTCTAATTTTAGATATAATACACATATAGTTCAAAAAGGAACGGCTTAGCCCGTTCCTTTTTTTAATAAAGATAGGAGTGAGTTATGAAACAAGATTTAAATAGACATGAAATTCTTGAAAAAATCACACCACTTATTGAAAATACAACAATGAGATATGATTTAATACCAATTGAAATTGATTTTGCAAAAGAAAATCATCGTTGGTTTTTAAGAATTTATCTTTACTCTCATAAACGTCCTATTACGCTTGATGATTGTGAAAATGTTACAAGAAGTCTTAATGACTTTCTAGACGAAATAATACCTGTAAAATATTATTTAGAAGTTTCATCTCCAGGTTTAGAAAGAAAATTCAAATCAGATAAAGAATTTCAAATCTTTAAAAATAAAAGAATTAGTTTAAAACTAAAACAACCATTAGAAGGAGAAACTGAAAGAATTTTTAAAGGTGAAATATTAGAATGGAGCGATACAGAAGGATTAACATTCTTTAGATTTGATGATGGACAAGAATTACAAATTCCAAAATCAAATATTCAATCCGCAAAACTATACGTAGATTAAGGGTAAATAATTATAAGTATAAATCAAAAAAGTAAACACTATTTAATATAAGAAAGGATTAAGTAATGATTAAAATCGGAACAGCATTATTTGAAGCTTGTGAAGAACTTGAAAGAGAACGTGGCATAGCAAAAGACGTTATTATTGCATCATTAGAAGATGCAATGGTTGCTGCATACAAAAGACACTTGAGAATAAAAGATGCTACAAACCTAGAATCAATTTTAGATGAACAAACAGGTGAAATTGGTGTTTTTAGAACAAAGGTTGTTGTAAATGAAGTAGAAGATCCTGATACTGAAATTTCTTTAGAAGATGCAAAAGAAATTGATGAAGATGTTGAAGTTGATGACGAAGTAAAAATTGAAGTTACTCCGGAACAATTTGGTCGTATCGCAGCACAAACAGCAAAACAAGTAATTACTCAAAGAATTAGAGATGCTGAAAGAAATAATATATTAAATGAATTCTTAGATAAAAAAGGTTCTCTAACAACAGGTATTATTCAAAGAGTTGAAAATAGAAACGTAATTGTAAATATTGGAAAAACTGATGCAATAATGCCTCAAAGAGAACAAATCCCAGGAGAATATTATAAACCAGGAAACAGAATAAGAGTTTTTGTTCTTAATGTAAAAGAAACAAATAGATTACCACAAGTTATTGTTTCTCATGCGCACGCAGAAATTGTTAAAGAATTATTTGAACTTGAAGTACCGGAAATTGAAGATGGTATCGTTGAAATTAAATCAATTGCTCGTGAAGCAGGTTTTAGAACAAAATTAGCAGTATGGTCTAATGATCCTGAAGTTGATAGTGTTGGAGCTTGTATCGGACCAAGAGGTTCAAGAATTCAAACTATCGTTAGCGAATTAAAAAATGAAAAAATTGATATCGTAAGATGGTCACCTGATCCTGTTGAATATATCGTTAACGCTATATCTCCAGCAAGAGTTGTGTCAGTTGATATTATGGCTGATGATGAAGAATCAAAAGAAGCAATGGTTGTTGTTCCTGATGATCAATTATCATTAGCAATAGGACGTGACGGACAAAATGTTCGCCTTGCTCACAAACTAACTCATTGGAAAATCGATATTAAGAGTGTTTCTCAAATGGAACAAGCTGAAGCGGAAAATATTCAAAACTATTCAGAAGAACCTATTGAAGAAGATTACGAAGATGAGATAGAAAATAGCGAAATCCAAGAAGAAATTGAAGAAGAAATGAATCAACAAGCTGTTGATGATGAAGATTTCGCTCAAGATGAATCTATTGAAGATGAATCAATAGAAGAATAGTTCATTCGAAATAAATAATTCAATAAAAGCTCATCACAAAATGATGGGCTTTTATATTTATAATAAAAAGAGTAACCTAATATTTAAGTTACTCAAAAATATAATTTCCCACAATATATAATTTTTATTCGACTATATTTACACGACCTGTTTGTTCTTTACCAATTATAATTGGTTCATTTTGATGTTTAATATAGTCACAAAGTAATTTATCTTTATCAAAATCAAAAACTTTTTCTTCTCGTCCTACATAATTTAATGATGAAACCTTATCTCCACCACGCATTACAAAAGAATCTGCAGCTATACGATATGTTTTTGTAGTGCTTGGATTATTAATATCTATAGGTGTTTCATTACCTTTATCATCAACTTTTGACATAGATAATAACTCCCCATCAGATTTTCTGACAGAATATTTTAAACCTGATACAGCAAATAATCCGGGGCGAGAATTGACAAGTGTTTTTGATGTAAATTTAAATGCATCAACTAAATCTTTCTCTGAAACATTAGCAATTACCATTTTATTATTAAATGGTGATATCATTTTTGCATCTAAAGTTGTGAATGTACCACGTTCAAATGTAGAACGCAAATTTGCAGAATTTAAAAATGCAATTTCAACACCAAGTTCATTTTTCATTGCATCTGCTATAAAGTTTGCTTGAGGATTTTCTTCTATTAATTTATTTTTAGGTTCAGGAAGAACTGATCTAATATAACCAACTTCTTTGTTATTTTCCATATCGGCTTCAAGAAGTGTTTGGTATATTAAATTACGACCGTAATCTTGAGTTCTGTATATATTATTTTGAACAGATTTTATAATTCCATTTTCATCAAACTCTACATTTAACATACCAAAATTATTACCATCTTTTCCACCATTAGTAATAACAACAGGTTCTCCTGATTTAGAAGTTAAAAGGTTTTCTCCCTGAGTAACACCTTTAACTAAATTATGCGAATGTCCTCCTATAATAATATCAATACCTGAAGTATTTTTAGCTGCAATTTGATCATTCTTGTATCCCATATGTGATAATAGAATAACATGTTTAATCCCTTGCTTTTCTAATTTTTGTTGTTCTACTTGAATATCTTTTATTGTATCTTCAAGACTATCAACCTTACAATCATCATAATAATCCGGATGAGTATATCTATCATTCATGTCAACAGGAGAAACTCCAATAATTCCGACCTTTTTACCCTTTATTTCGGTAACATAAGAGTTGATAAATCTATCATTTATAGGAGCTTTATTAGTTTCTCTATATAATCTTTCAGCTTCTTTAGGATCAGGAATAACCTGACGATAATTGGCATCAACAAATTTAGTTTTTAAATTTTTTGTTAATTCCATGAAGGTTTTTTGATCCATATCTAATTCATGATTACCTACAGGAGAAGAATCAATTTTTGCTAAATTCATATATTTAGCAACTCCTTTATTTAAATGAACATTTGTCTCATCTCCTAAAAAGTTATCGCCTCCAGACAATCTAATATCACAATCTTTTAATGGAAGAATCGTCCTTTCCATTTTTGTTAATTGACCATGAAAATCGTTAATATATCCAATATTAAATGTTGTTGTAGTTGGAGAATTTGAGTGTTTAGCTATGTTACTACTTGGAGTAAATTGAGGATATATTGAGTTCGTTTGAGCTTGATTTGAATAATAAGTTTTAGCCTTAGCCTGTTCATTTTCTTGAGGTTTAGGGCTTGTAATAACTTGCTGCGGCATTGCAGTTTGAACTACTGCTGCGCGAAATCTAATATTGTTTGAGAAATTATTTATATTCATACTACACACCTGCTTATTTAAAACATATAATTTATTTTTTTTGTTAGCAAAACAGGTATTATTAAAATTTTGTTACATCGACAAATATTTTAAGCATTCTCTCAGCAATTCTTCCGAATCGTTCTGATTTATTAATTTCTCATATACAACATTAATTGCAGATTTTATCTCATCGTATTCATAGCCTAATGACTGCAATACCGAGAACGTATCCTGTGTTGCTTGTGTCTCAATTACTGACGAATCAGTTTTTATTGGCGCAATATTAGCTTTTATTAATTTATCTCTTAATTCCAATATTATTTTTTGAGCTAATTTTGTACCAACACCTTTTGCTAAAGTTAGTTCCTTATAATCTTCATTTATAACTAAAGATATTAGATTACAAGCATCAAACTTTCCTAATAAAGCTAATCCCATTTTTGTTCCAACTCCTGAAACAGATGTTAGAATTTGGAATATATCTCTTGTTTCTTTTGCTAAAAACCCACATAAAAACATTGTATCTTCTTTATGGATTAAAGAAGTATATATTTTAACTTCACTATTAACATCTTGCGCTTGAGTATAATCAATCTCAGATGTTTCTACTTTATAAGCGACACCATGAATTTCAACAACTAAATAATAACCTGTTTGAGTAGAAAATTTATCAACTAATATCCCTTTTAGATACTCAAACATGCCTGTCTCCTATTAATTAATTCATTAGTCTTAATTCTTACTTCTTTATCAATATCAAAAATTTCATCAATAGATGGAGATTTAACAATACTCATAGAAGAATAAATATCTTCAGTAATTTGATATATATCATAAAGCTTGATTTTATTCTGCAAAAATGCAAATACAGCTTCTTCATCAGCTGCATTTAAGATTACTGTAGCAGAACCGCCAGATCTTCCTGCATTATAAGCAAGTGATAAAAATTTGAACTTATTATAATCCGGAGCTTCAAAATCAAATCTTGCAGCATCAGCAAAACTAAAAGATTTAGATTTAATACCTTCAAACCTATCAGGATAACAAATTGCATATTGAATAGGTATATGCATACTTGGAAGTCCTATTTGGGCAATTACACTACCATCAACATATTCAATAGCAGAATGAACAATACTCTGAGGATGTATAACAACATCAATATCATCATAGTTCATATCAAACAAATGATGTGCTTCTATTATCTCTAAGCCTTTGTTCATTAATGTCGCACTATCAACTGTTATTTTTCTACCCATGTTCCATCTGGGATGCGCTAATGCTTCATCAACAGTTGCATTTTTCATATCTTCAATAGTTTTATGCAAAAATGGCCCACCAGATGCTGTAATAATAAGTTTTGACACTTGAGAAATATCTTTAATGCATTGATGAATTGCACAATGTTCACTATCGACAGGTATAATAGAAACTCCATTTTCTTTAGCAAGTTTCATTACGATATCACCTGCCATTACAAGCGTTTCTTTATTCGCCAAAGCAATATCAATTTTATTTTTTATAGCAGTAATAGTAGGTTTAAGTCCTATTTTACCGGAACATGCCATCAAAATAATATCATTTTCTTTATTAGAACAAATTTCTTCAAGTCCGCTATTTCCAACTAAAACATTATCACAACCAATTACTTTATCTTGATTGTTTGATACACAAACATATTTAGGGTGGAATTTAGCAATTTGTTCATTTATTTTATCAATGTTTGAACCTGCAGCAAGAGCAACAATTTCAAACTTATCCCCTAATTTTTCTATAACTTCTAAGGCTTGTGTTCCAATAGAACCCGTAGAACCTATAATACTAATTTTTCGTTTCATACAATAATTATACAACAAAGAAAAAATTAAGCCATAAAAAAAAGCCTCCAAGGCTTATAAAAGGCATAATTAACTATCATATATAAAAACTTGTGAATAGTTGTTGATTAAAAGTGTAAGCCAGTTACTCCTCAAGTCTAAAACAACGATACATTTGTTTTCAATCTAGAAAAATACCCAGTTGCAACCAACTTACTATATTAGTTTAACAAGTTTTTTAATAACTTTTATCATTCTAAAGAACTATTTATTTATAAAAATAATCACCTTTAAGAATTACTTTTTTTAAAGTACTTGAAAAAAAAATATATTTATTTTAGTATAATATTAAGTTGAGTTGCGGAAGTAGCTCAGTTGGTAGAGTATCTGCCTTCCAAGCAGACTGTCGCGAGTTCGAGTCTCGTCTTCCGCTCCATTTTAAAGCAAGAGTTAAACTCTTGCTTTTTATGTAATAAGGGGAGTATTCATGAAAAAAATTATATTTACAATTACATGCTTATTACTAATCAATAATATTGCATCTGCAGAGTTTGATCCTAAATATAATCCAGAAGTAAAATTAGATATTAATTCAATACAAACTCAAGAGTATCAACAAGCAAGAAAAGAAGCAGAAGAAAGACAAAAATATCAACAAGATATGCAAGAACAAGGTCAAGATTATATGTACAGAATGCAACAACAAATGATGCAAGTTCCTAATTGGAACCCATTTGGAGGATATCGATACTAGACTTGACGTAATAAATTTCAAATGCGATAATCAAATGTATGTTTAAATATTGTAAAAAATATGTACCATATTTATTTTTAATCCCTGCAATAATAATATTAACGGTATTTTTCTTTATACCATTTTTTCAAACAATAGGATTAAGCTTTTTTGATTATTCATCAAGTATTTATCATCCGAATTTTGTTGGGTTGCAAAATTATATAAATATATTTCATTCAAGCTTATTTTATCAGGTAATGGGTAATACATTTTTATTCTTAATTATCGCAGTACCATTTTTAGTAATATTTCCATTATTTCTTGCGGTACTAATAAATCAAAAAATTAGAGGAATTACACTATATAAAATCTTAATATACCTTCCAGTTATCGTATCAATAGTTGTTGCAGCCATTGCTTTTAAATGGCTTTATGCCCAAGATGGGATATTAAACTACTTTATAAGTATATTTGGTTTCAATCCAATAGGATGGTTAACAGATTCAAGATTCGCATTGTATTCTGTTGCAATAGTAACCATATGGAAAGGTATTGGCTATTATATGATGATATACTTAGCAGCATTAATGGGAGTTCCTCAAGAATTATATGAAGCATGCGATATTGATGGCGCAAATTTTATCCAAAAACATTTGACTGTTACTATTCCACAGATAATGCCAACAATTGCTTTAGTATCAACAATTAGTTTAATATCAGCAATGAAAGTATTTGTTGAAATATATGTAATGACAAAAGGTGGACCATTAAATTCTAGTAAAACTATTGTTTATTATATATACGAAAGAGCCTTTGAAAATCTAGATTTAGGATATGCATCAGCTTTAGCTGTAATATTATTATTAATAATAATGTGTTTTTCTATCATTAATATTTTTGTATTTGAAAAAGATAAATATCAAGTATAATTTATTTCATTGCATTTTCTATATAATCAAGTCTATTTTCAATAGGTTCATCTCTTAATCTCATTTTTCTTAAATATTCGTGAGAGACAGATTTTCTATTTTTAAGAATATCTCCTAGATAATAATCAGAATATTCATAAGTAAGAGAATTTTCAATTGGTAAATT
>CALVEW010000037.1 GCA_944326645.1 Candidatus Gastranaerophilales bacterium | reverse complement strand
ATGTAAACAAATCATTTTTGGAATATGCACCTGACGGACATAACATAAGATTTGGCCTTGCCGCTATTAAACAAGTCGGAGAAGGTGTTGTTGAAGAAATCATAAAAGAAAGAGAAGCAAACGGAGAATACAAAGATATATTTGATTTCTGCAAAAGACTAGACCCTAAGCACGTGAACAAAAGGCTGCTTGAAGGTTTAATAAAAGCAGGAGCATTCTCAACAATTGAAAAAAGTAGGAAACAACTACTTGATAATATGGAACATATTATTTCATCTGTTTCAAGAGAAGCCAAAGCAAGAGAAATGGGACAAGTTAGTTTATTTTCAGCACTCCCTGAAGATGATAGCTTTGCAGCATCACAATTCCAACTTGGGGGGTCAGATGAGGAATTTGATGATAAACAAATTCAAATGTTTGAAAAAGAATTCTTAGGTTTCTATGTAACCTCTCACCCTCTTTTCTCAATTAGAGATAAACTACCATTTTTAATGACTCATAAAATTTCAGAATTGAAAGATAAAGATAATGACACCCCTGTTACAATCTGTGGACTTGTTACAACAGCAAGACAAATTCCAACAAGAAAAGATCCTACAAAGTTTATCAAATTCTTAACCATAGAAGATTTAACAGGAAAAGTTGAAGCAGTTGCATTCAACAAAACAATTCAAGAATATGGTGACTTTTTACAAACAGAACAAAAAGTTATCATATCAGGAAAAGTTCAACATAGAGAAGAAGACCAAACAAGTGTTCTTATTGATAATGTCAAGCCTGTCGATAACTCAAATCTTGTAACTATTACTATTAAAGATGAATTAAAGTATGAAGAGTTATGCGCAATAAAAAATATCCTAGCAGCTCATCACGGTTCTGATCCAGTTTTATTTAATGTATTAGAAACAAATGACAGAATTCTTACTGCTTCAATGTTTTGGGTTTCTGCATCAAGTGACCTTATTAATCATCTAAAAAAACTCTTTGATGAAAAAATTGAAGTTTCTATAAAATCGATGGATACACCAACAAAAGAAGAAGATACTATTGAGGTGTAAGTAATTTTATTTTATCTATTGTAAGTTGCAAGCTATTTAATCTTGAATTAACCGCAAAAATCAATTTAGTTAGATTTTTTAATAATACTTTTTTATCCTTAAACTTAGGTTTTCCAAGCCAAGAACGACCTTGAGATGATTCAAGAAAACATTCTTTAAAAATTTTTATTTTATCTAAAACAGATACAGAAATTAAATCTCTTACATCTGCTAAATAAATATACAATTCTCCTAGTATAATTCTTGAACGAGAAATATTATCAGCTTTTATAAAATCCATCAAGCTCATCAATATCTTTGATAAATCATCGTAATAACGAATTAATTTTTGTTTTTTCTTTAATAAACCACTTGTCAAAACTTTCATTGATTGTTCATAACCTAAATCAATCAAGTTATTACGCATAGCATCAGACATATTTAAATCAAGTATTATTACATTACCTGTATTAATTTTTATATAATCATAATCATCTCTATGCCCATAACTACAAATAATATGATCAGTTGCAGCTGAAGTCATACAACTATAAATAGCATTAAAGAAATCTATTGCATTATTTTCTACTTGTTCATATTCGCCTTCTAATCTAAATTCAAGAATTCTATTAGTACCTAATTTAAGATTTTTAGATAACTTCCAAAGAGGAATGCTTTTTAATAAATCACCATCAACAAGTCTTTTCCCATTGATTTCAACAGGAGTCATAAGACCTGGCATACTACAAGAAATTCTAACAGCCTCTGCAACTTCAAAATCAGGAGTTTCCTGCTTCGAAAATTCATTACACTTGAATGTTAATAAATCAGTTGTATATATCAAAAGATTTTTTTCTAAATCAGCAAAAGTGACAGGTTTATTTTTTCCTTTTTTATAAGATTTACCATAAACTTTTTTTTCTAGATTTTCTCTTACCCATTGAGTAAAAATTTCACCTTTGCTTAATGCAAAATCTTTACCAAAACTTAAATTTATATCTCTAAAAAGTTCAAAATTAACTTTCATAAAGATGTCTTTAATTTCTTCATAAGAATAGCCAACAGCAACCAATGCTGCTAAAATCGCACCAACAGAAGAACCAACAAGAGTATCATACTTAATTTTCATTTCATTTAAAGCACGCACAGCTCCAACATATGCAAAGCCACGAACTGCACCACCGCCAAATATACAAGTATAAATATCTTCTCTAGTCATAACTCAATTATTATATACTAGAATTATTGATTAATAAAGTAGTCATCCTATTTAGATTTACCTCTAACATATGGCATATAAAAAATAGGATAATTTATAAATTGGTCATAAATAGGGCTATCTGTAAAAAATCCATAATACATTGGATCATAATATCTTGGTTTACCTTTTCCTGTAAAATCATATCCGGAATATGAATCATAACTTTCATCTTTTATTACTATTTTTTTAACTGAATTTGAATATTTCTGAGCAGGAAGATTTATTATCTCATCAGCAAAAACAAAATGAGAATTTAAAAACATAATCAAGAAATAAACAATATAAGTTTTTTTATTCAAACTAAAACCCCTTACTGTTTATGACAATGATACAAAACAAAAGATATTTTAACAATATCTTTTGAATTGTAACAATAAATTTAAAAACCTATTCCGAAATAAAATGAAGGATAAATTCCATTATAATAATATGGCCCATTTATCGGGGAACCATAGTAGTAACAAGAGCTCCAACAGCCGCGCCTGGCTAACACCCCTGTAGTAAATGAAGTCCCACAAAAATGATGATGAGCAGGTGGAGGAGTAACAATTTTCACATGAGCAGGACCATGATGACAATGTCCACCCCTATTATGTGGTTTTGCACTAACAGGTAAACTTAAAGCCAATAAACTAACTAAACTTAATGCTAATAATTTCTTTTTCATATCATCACCTCATATTCTCTCACTTATAAAACGAAATAAATGTTAAAATGTTCAAATTTATGTTAAGCAATATTAATGTTAAATTCTTTACAAGATTAGCTTTTTGAACTAATATTGAATAAACAGAACTTGTAATAGTTTTTTAAAGGGAAGAAAAATGAATACATACAACAGGATTTTACTAAAAGTAAGTGGAGAAGCATTACTTGGAGAACAACAATTTGGGATAGATTATAAACCTGTTGAAATGATAGCAAATGAAATATCTCAAGCAGTAAATGCAGGAGTTCAAGTTGCAGTTGTCGTTGGAGGTGGAAACATCTTCAGAGGGATGAAAAATAGTGCTAAATTAGGAATGGATAGAGCATCAGGAGATTATGTCGGAATGTTAGCGACTGTTATGAATGCTATATCCTTACAAAGTGCATTAAAATCAATAAATATAGATTGTAGAGTTCAATCAGCATTAGAGATTAAACAAATTGCAGAACCATATATTAGAAATAAAGCAATTCGCCATCTTGAAAAAGGTAGAGTTGTTATTTTCGCAGCAGGTACAGGCAATCCTTTCTTTACAACAGATACTGCTGCAGCTTTAAGAGCATCAGAAATCGAAGCTGATGCTATGTTAATGGCTAAAAATGGAGTTGATGGGGTTTATGACGATGATCCAAGAGTTAACCCTAACGCTAAAAAATTAGATAATATTAAATATTCAGATATTATTAAAAATGATTTAAAAGTAATGGACGCTTCAGCTTGTTCATTATGTGAACAAAACAATATACCTATTGTAGTTTTTGATTTTGCTGCCAAAGGTAGTTTAATGAAGATTATAAAAGGTGAAAAAATAGGAACTTTTGTTAATTAGTATAGTATATATTGAAAGAGGTAAAAATGTCAGAAGCAGTTGATGAGCTATTTTTATTAGGCGAAGAAAAAATGGAAAAAGCAATTTCTCAAATGATGAGAGAATTTGGAACCATAAGAACAGGAAGAGCAAATCCTATTATTCTTGACAAAGTTTTAGTTGACTACTATGGAGCTCCAACTCCTTTAAGACAAATGTCACAAGTTTCAGTTAGTGAAGGAACAACATTAATAATTACTCCTTACGACAAAACTATATTAAAAGATATAGAAAAAGCAATAATTAAAGCAGAATTAGGAATTTCTCCAAATAGTGATGGAATATGCATTAGACTAACATTCCCACCTTTAACAGAAGAAAGAAGAAAAGAAATCGTAAAAGATGTTAAGAAAATTGGAGAAGATGCAAAAGTTGCTATCAGAAATATCAGACGTGATATGACTGATGGTGTTAAAAAAGTTGAAAAAGAAGAAAAACTTCCAGAAGATACTGTTAAAGATTATCAAGATGATATTCAAAAACTTACAGATAAATATACAAAACAAATTGATAATTCAGTAGCAGAAAAAGAAAAAGAGGTCTTAACAGTATAATGGATCAAAAAAATCTAACCAGATTAGTTACAGGAACAGTAATGGGGTTTACCGTTCTAGGTTTAATATTTTATGGTGGACTACCATTATTTATTCTTACATTACTAGTAATTTATTTTGCAACAAAAGAGTATGTAATAATATTACGTCACAAAGGTTTTTATCCAAGTATTAAAGTAATATTATTCGCAGATGCTTTCTTTGCTTTATTGGCATATTTTAACAAGTTTAATATGCTATCTTTTGCTGTAACAATATCATCAATAGTAGCATTCATTTGGGTACTATCAAAAGGACGACAGCCATATATTGCAAATGTTGCAACAACTATTCTGGGTTTTATTTATAGCGGATTATTTCCATTATACCTAATATTTATTAGAGATATTGGCTCTCAACCGATATATCAACATTTAATAAAAATGCCATCTCAACAAGAAGGACTTTGGTATTTAGTATTATTATTCTTCTGTGTTTTATTCACAGATACAGGCTGTTATTACTTTGGAACAAAGTTTGGTAAAAATAAAATCGCACCAGTAATAAGTCCTAATAAAACAATCGAAGGGGCTATTGGGGGATCATTATGTGCAATAATTGGTGCAATTGCAATTGGACATTTTATACATATTGATTGGTACCATGGACTAATTATAGGTATATTAATTGCTGCATTTGCTCAAATTGGAGATTTATGTGAATCATTAATCAAAAGAGACGCCGGAGTGAAAGATTCAGGAAACACATTACCTGGACACGGTGGATTCCTAGACAGAACAGACAGCTATGTATTCACATTACCTATTCTATATTATTACTTCCAATATTTTGTATACCAAACAGGTACATTTGAAACATTAATTAATTTCTTTAAAGGCTTAATATAATGTACACTAATATTTTAGATATTGAATGTAATAATAATGATTTATTTAATGCTGCGATAACTCATCCTTCTTATACAAAAGAAAATAACATGCCTGCCAAGATGAGTTATGAGAGATTGGAATTTTTTGGAGATTCAGTCTTAAAACTTTATTCATCACAACTATTAATAAACAAATTTCCTGATTATGATGAAGGTAAATTATCAAAAATACGTTCAATATTAATATCAGATGCAACAATTTCACAAATAGCATTTGATATAGGGTTAAATAAAATAATAAGATTATCAGAAGCAGAAGAAAAGCAAGGTGGAAGAAATAGAGAATCAAATATTGCTTGCGCATTTGAAGCCGTTTTAGGTGCGTATTATTTAGATGGGAAAGAAAAAGAAATTAAAGAATTTCTCGAGTATCAGTTAGATAAATTTATTGAAGAAATAGATAAAAATTTTGTAAAATATAATGCAAAAGCGGTTTTGCAAGAATACACACAATCACAAACAAAAGAATTACCTGAATATAAAACAATAAAAGTTTCCGGACCTGCGCATAAACCAATTTTTGAAGTTGAAGTTAGTTATTGTGGTAAAATATTAAGTAAAGCAGAAGGCAAAACAAAAAAAGAAGCAGAACAAAATTGTGCTTATCATGCTTGCAAAGAACTTGGGATTATAGAGGAAAAGTAAATGAACAATATTATAATATCACCATCAATACTCTCAGCAGATTTTGTTAATTTAGAGCGAGACATCAAAAGGATTGAAGAAGCAGGTGCTGATTGGGTTCATATAGATGTAATGGATGGCCATTTTGTTCCTAATATAACTATAGGAATACCTGTTGTTAAAGCAATAAAAGGAATAACTAAATTGCCTTTGGATGTTCATTTAATGATAGAAAACCCTGAAAAATATATCGGAGCTTTTGCCAAAGCAGGTGCTGATATTATTACAATTCACTATGAAGCCTGTGAGGATAGCTTAAAAGAAAATATTGAGTTGATTAAATCTTGCAATGCAAAAGTAGGAGTTTCAATAAAACCTAAAACAAGCCAAGAAAGATTATATCCTTATTTAAAAGATATAGATTTAGCTCTTATAATGACTGTAGAGCCTGGATTTGGAGGTCAAGAATTTTTACATCATTGCGCAATGAAAATTCCTAAAATTAAAGAACTTGTAAATGATGAATTTATAATTCAAGTAGATGGCGGAATTAATAATATTACATCTAAAATATGTACATCACTTGGTGCAAATTCACTAGTTGCAGGCAGTTATATTTATGGAAGTAGCGATATAAAAGCTTCAATTAATAGTTTAAAAAATATATCATAGTATAACAGGATGATACCCATTTGCTTTTATCATGCTATAATCAGGACAAATGAGGGATTTTTCTTTAAAAAGTACAATAACATATAAATTATATCGTCAATTAATTTTACAACTTGAGGATTTTTTATCAACTATTGGCGATATTGTTATTTATGGGAAAGAAGTCTTATCATTAATATTCAAAAGAGAATTGGATTGGAAAGCTATTATTGAGCAATGTGCAAGATTTGGTGTTAGTTCACTACCGATCACATTATCAATAGTTGGAATGTCTACAGTTATTGTTGCAATGCAAGTTGCAGGAGAAATGGTAAAACAAGGTGCTGGGAATTATGTAGGCATGCTAGTAACAATTCTGACCATTCGAGAAGAAGGAATAATAATGTCAGGCTTTGCAATTATATCAATGATAGGATCTTCTATTGCCTCAGAAATTGCAACAATGAGAGTTACAGAACAAATTGATGCTATAAAAGTTTTAAAAGTAAACCCTATAAGATACTTATTTGTTCCTAGAGTTTTATCAGGTATTCTTATGATGCCTCCTGTACTAGTTGTTTCATCTCTTGTTGGAATAATTGGAGGAGGAGTTGCTGCACACTTAGCATCTGAACTTTCTTACAGAGCTTATTTTGAATCTGTATGGACAGGGCTATTTATGAAAGACATTAATGTTGCTATTTTAAAATCAATTGTATTTGGCTTCACAATCGCTCTAATAAGCTGTGTTTGCGGATACAATGCAAAAGGTGGAGCAAGAGGCGTCGGTATAGCAACAACAAAAGCTGTTGTTTGGTCTTTTGTTGGTATAGTTTTATGGGATTTGCTGTTCTCAATTATATTTTTCTTTTAAAATAGGTATAGATTATGGGTATAGAAGTTAAAAATTTAACAAAAAAATTTGATAATAAAACAGTAATTAATGATATTTCTTTCAAAGTTGAATCAGGCGAAATATTAGCAATTGTTGGCTTTAGCGGTTCAGGCAAAAGTACTGTATTAAAACTTATTTGTGGATTAATCGAAAAGGATTCAGGGATAATTGAAACATCAGGTGATATTGCGATGGTTTTCCAATACTCTGCATTAATAGATTCTCTTAATGTTGCAGATAACATCGCATTTGCATTAAAAGAAAGAAAAGATTTAAGAAAAAAATATACAGAACGACAAATAAAAAATATTGTCAAAGAAAAATTAGAGTTAGTAGGCTTATCAGGAATAGAAAATAAATACCCATCTGAACTTTCAGGTGGCATGCAAAAACGTGTAAGCTTTGCTAGAGCAATAGTAACTTCACCAAATATTATTTTGTACGATGAACCAACAGCAGGACTAGATCCTGTATCATCAACATTAATTGAAGATTATATTGTAAGATTAAAAGAGGAAACTAACGCAGCATCTATTGTTGTAACACACCAAATGTCTACAATAATGAGAACAGCTGATAAAATTATTATGTTGTATAATGGGAATGTAGTGTTTACAGGAACTCCTCAAGATTTAATGAGGCAAGATACACCATATACAAAACAATTTGTGACAGCATCACTTGAAGGTCCGATGACGATGCTACAGAGCTAATTAAATAAGGAATTTTATATATGAAATTATCATCATCATTTAAAGTAGGAATATTATCATTAATCGCATTATTAATATTTTTCTGTACAGTTTTGTGGGTTAAAGGAAGAGCATTCTCATCAGCAAAAAGAATTGAAGTTCAGTTTAAAGATGTAAACGGAATGCGACCAGGCTCAGCTGTTCAAATGATGGGGATGAGAGTAGGACAAGTTGAAGAAATTAAACCTGTTATTAACGGGGAATCAAGCTATGTATTATTAAAATTTGTTATTACAAATCCAGATATAAAAATTCCTAAAGCATCTATGATATCAATTCAGCAATCTGGTCTTATCGGGGAACAATTCCTTGAAATCACTCCACCTAAAGTAAGAAATGTATATATACCGGTATATTCTAGAGAAGGATTGTATAATGGCGCAGAAGTTGAAATAAAACTAGATGATAAATACTATAATGTTGGTTCCGTTAAAAGGACTCAAATAATGGCAACATCTACGATACCTGAAAATATGCAACAATATATCAAAACACCATATGCATATAAATTAGGATATGTAATAAACCTTCCTGGGTTAATTTTACCGGAATTTATGGTTGGTGAAATTGTTAAAGGTGAAAATGGTTCTAAATTAAGAATTGCTCCACTTGATAATACAGCAATTCCTTATCCTCACCAGACATCAATATACACAGTTGTTGAGCCAATGAGAATATCTGATTTCTTGGATTTACAATACCAAGCAGCAGCATCATTAACTGAAACAAATAAAAAAATTAATGACTTGTTAGATGATTCTTTAATAACAGATTTAAAACAATCTATATATAATATTAAAAAACTTACAGCTCAAGCTACTACTACTTTAGCAAAAGCGGAAAAACTTATTGATGAATCAAGAGCAGACTTAGAATCTATAATGGTTCAAGCAAATAGAGTTTCAGATGAATTCTGTAAATTATCAGGAAATATTAATGGAATTATTGGTGATCCACAATTTAAGCCAACATTGATGGCTACAGCTAAATCTATTAACAATTTATGTGATGAATTAACTCCAATATTAGGGGCTGTTGACGCGAAGAAATTTGCAGAAGACTTGAATGCAACAATGAGCAATATCACAGAAATTACAACAGCTGTTAATTCTATGACTAAAGACGAAAAATTAAAATCACAGCTTACAACAACTTTAGATAATTTGAATAAAGCATTATACAATGTATCTTTAACCTTAGAAGCTGTTAATAATCCAAAAGATGCTTCTAATATAAAATGTATTATGCAAGATGCAGCTGTTACTGTACACAATTTAAGGAAATTTTCAGATAAACTAAATAAAAGATTCTTATTATTTAGATTAATGTTTTAGAAAGATAAGGTAGAATATGAGTATTATAGGATTTTGGGGTTATCCAAATCCAAAGTTAATTGAAGAAACTAAAAGAGAATATCCAAATGCCGAATGGATAGATTTAGATATTGATTTTCAATATCCTGATAAAAATATACTACCTGAATCGTATTGTAAAATTATTAAAAATATCATTAACAATGCAATAGAACTTAAACCTATTAAAATACTTGCTCCTATTGGAAAAGATAAATGTGATAGTGGTTGGTTTGCGGCTCAAATATTAAAAGATTTAGGTTTCAATGTTCAAGAAAGTATATTCGAAGAATTTACCTATAAGCAAGAATTAAAAATATGTACAAGTAATATGCCTCTGTATGATAAAATTACAACAATTACAGATAATATTATAAAATTAGATACAAATCATTATAAACAATGTCAACCTAAATTTGGTTTTTGGGGAGTACCACCAAATGATTTAGAAATCCTAAAATTATTCCCAAATGAAACCCATGTATATGGCTGGACAAGATGCGTAGAAGCAAAAACACCTGCAGATATAGAATTAGAAATGTTTGTAGACGAAGGTATTCCAACAGTATTTTACGCTCAAGCTTTTTGTGCAAAAGCACAGCTTGCCAAATATCTTGCAGACAAATACAATGGTTTATATATTGATATAGATGACTATGCCAATAATTCAATAAAAGCCAAAATAGAAGCATTTTTGAGGTTAAGATGATTTATTTAGATGCCGGAACAACTTATTCTAAAATTATAGCTATTGATGAAACATTTGATAGCCAATATCTTATTAGCTCTAATTCAAATAAATCATATTATATTATTCCATCATCTTTAATAAAAAAACAAAATATTGAAATAAAAAGAGCTTGTGGACATATGTCAAATGCAAATGCAAATGAAAATGAAATAATTGCACTTGCTAATGGTTGCAAAAATTATATTGATAGTAACGCAACTGTTTTAGATTTAGGAAGCAGAGATGCTAAATGGATTAGATTTAAAAATAATAAATTCCACGATATGGATTGGAACACATCCTGCGCAAGTTCAACAGGTGCAACAGTTGAAATGCTACTTAAATTCTACAATTTAAAAAGAGAAGATTTAAAATTCAATGAAGAAAAATTTGCGGTAACTTGTGGAATATTCGGTTTAGAAAAAATAATGGACGATATTTCGAATGGATCGGATGCTAAAACTGCAATATCAAAATTTGTTCATGGAATCGCATATAATGCTTGGAACTTTGCTAAAAAGCCTAAGAAAATTTATTTATCAGGCGGATTCTGCGAAAATAAATGTTTTGTTGATTCTCTTAAACAATACTGTGAAATTCAACTTTTAGGAAGATTTATCCTATGTGAAGGACTTATTAATTCTGATAAGGAATTAATTAATGTCTAATAAAAAAACAGGAGAAATCGGTGAAAATATAGCTGCAGATTATATTCAAAAAATTGGATACAAAATAATTGAACGCAATATCCATTTTTCAAAGAACTGCGAACTTGATATTATTGCTATTGATAAATCTAATACTCTTGTTGCAATAGAAGTAAAAACCAGAAAAACAGAAATATGTGGTTCTCCACTTGAAGCAATAACATCTACAAAATATCAAAATATTAAAACAGGTTTAATTAGTTATTTACAAAAACACCCAAACTACAAAAAGCACCGAATTGACGTTATAGCAATAATTTTAACCCCTTCAATACAAATAAAGCATTTAAGAAATGTGTAGTTTTGTAACAAACACAAATAAATTATTAAAGTTTAGAAAAAAAATGCCGTAACTCATAATATACGAATAGGGATTCGTAAAGAATTAGGAAAAGGAGTAAATTATGGGTTTAGCAGCATCACAAGCGAGATTATTGTCATTGACTGCTCGTATGCACGACATTGAGTACAAAGCTCAAAACTTAGAGGCACAAAAGCTACAAATGGCAAACCAATCACAACAAGTTTACAAAGAGTA
>CALVEW010000036.1 GCA_944326645.1 Candidatus Gastranaerophilales bacterium | reverse complement strand
AATGCAAATATTTCTTTTGAGTAATATTTATTGGTAAACTTTTTTACCCAAAATATTGGTTTTTTACTATTAGCAAAATGCAAGTTTGCCATATCATAATTGATACATAAACCGATTTTAAAAGTTTATTAATTGCATAGTATTGCCTTTCTATAAGGCATGGTTATAATGAGTAATGACATAAGTAAGTTATTTTGATAATTTACTGCTAAATAGATAATTAGGTATGATAATTTAACTTAGTAAAGTTTTGAATTTAATATGGCAAAAATTTAATCTATATCTGAATGGTTCGAATCTAACACTCCCTATAATGAGAAAAATCTTATACCAACTGTGAATTTATACAGATGGTGCAATCATTTTTGGCAATCTGTTTGTTTAGCAGGTTTCAGGGGTAGAAAATAATCAAACCATGTGTAACAAGAAATCAAACCAAGTGTTCTTTTACAGCGAGAACAAACACTTGGTGAGAGCCCAGCGGGAGCGAGCTGAGGCTGAAGGGACTGACGAAGGTCAGTTCCGTAATGCCGTTAAACGCGAGCGAAAAGAGCGAGCTGAGACTGAAGGGACTGACGAAGGTCAGTTCCGTAACGCCGTTAAACGCGAGCGAAAAGAGAACCTGGGGAGTATTTTTTATGTGTTTTTTATTCTAATAAATTATTGGAATTCAGTAGATTTTGCTTAGAATACTCATTAACAATTGCATACTTTATAATTGCCTATGTTTTTTTAATTCCCTTGCAAGTTTTTCTTCTAAAACTTTTATTTTCATATTAAAGTTGTAATCTAAATAATCTATAGAATCAACTTTACAACAAATTTTATCACTATGTATATCCTGTATTAAACTTTGATATTTTTCACCTTCTTTGTATGCAATAAGTTCATCTTTTAAACGATATCTTGAATTTTGTAAAAACTCAATTCTTTCATTTATCTTCAATGTTTCCAGAAATTTATCGAGTTTTTCACTAAGTTTTGGTTTAGATAGAACTTTCTTTGAATACAATATTGAATTATAAAACTCCTGTGTTTTTTGATATAAACCGGTTTCATATAATTTTGCAATACGAGCAACTTTTTTGGGATTTACCATAAATGAAAAATAATGGGCTGATTCATGCATAAAAGTATCGGCTGTAGTAAGAGGTATCTCACCTGAAAAAGGATTTTTAGGAATAGACATATCATATCCAATGACTTTATTTAAACTTTCATTTACATTAATCCCCAAAAAGCCTCCATTATTTTTATTTGGTTTAACAACTACATTATGAGGAAATGGTACAGTCTCATCTAAAGTTTTTTGAAAAATATCAAAACTGATATCTTTTGTTTTAAATTTATCGGCAATATTTCTAAAAAAACGATAATTTAAAGCACATACAAGTTCATCTCTTTGAGCTTGAGAACCTTTTATAAATTTAAATGGGTATTTAGCTATTTTATCAATTTTTATCACATCATTATAAAAGATAAAAATAGCAAAATTTGCCAATTTTCTTTTCAAATAAATAATTAACTCATGACAAATTATTTATTTGTAAAATTTTAAGATTTTTTATAGCTTTATTTATAGGGTATGGTATAGGCGCTGCAGTAGTATCATGTGGATTTACCAAATAAATATATTTATCATCTGAATCAACTATAGTATATGCATGATTTGAATATAGTTCATTATTTGAATCTCTAAATGCTATTGAATAAACTTTGTTTTTACCTTTAAGAGTACCTTTATCTTGCAATAGGCTTACAAGTTTATTTCTTTGCTTTTTTGATAGCTTTGTATATTCTCCTGTAGAACTATCATAATTATAGCCTTTATATGAATCTAAAGTTCCACCAACCATTAATTGAATAGCATTTCCTGGTAAACCTCCTTCTGAAATAGTTCCAACATTATTATAATAAGAATATAATTTAGGTTTTTGAACCGTTTTTGAGCCTGAATTTTTTATATAATTACTTAAAACTTGATAATTATATTCACAATCCTTTTCTGTAGGCTTTTCAGGTGCGGTAGGGGTAGAACTTTCAATATATTGTTTTATATTTTCAACAATCTCATCATTTAAATATTCCACATCATATGGAATCAAATAATTTTCTTTGTTTTCACAGTCAGAATTGTTATAATAATTCAAAATTATTTCTAAATCCTCATTTGTCATATCTTTAGAAATCAAGTCTAAACTTGGTTTTGCAGGAGGTATTGGTTCTGAATTTTTAACATAATCAAGAATATTTTCTTTTTGTTCTCGCTTTAATTTTTCTATATAATTATCAAAATTTTGAAAAGCTAACTCCACTGCTACAGCATCTGGATCTGAACTATAATATTGTCTTGAAGAGATATAACCATTTTGCATATTTGAATTTACTGTTCTAGTCCTAACTTTCATAACTCCTTGAATAATATGCCTATCAATCTTAGTAACAAAAGGTTCATCTTTTAATCCATAAAAGGTAACAAGCACATTACCTTCTTCATCCCTTTCAACAACTTGTCTAAACATTTTTGGATTAACAATACTAACCCCATAAGCAGCAGCCAATGCCCAACAAGATCCATATCGACCTTGTTTATTATTGATTTTACCATCAACTAAACCAAACATTTTATTTATTAGAACTTTTTCTTCTTCTGTTAAATTTTCAGCTAAATCAATTTCTCTAATAGTAATATCATTATTTTTGTCTGTATCAATTTTTATTAATGAATCTAAAATTTTATTTGCAGTTGATTTAAACTGATAATTATCAGCTATAGGCTTAGAAGAAGTTAATTCAATCCCCATAATATTTGCAATTTTATTCAATATTTCTTCGTTAGGATTATTTGAGTTAATATAATTTTTCACATCAAGTATAGATACAGTCCCGTCTTTATTGGAATCAATAAATTCAAATTCATTATTACTAAATACTGAATCAAAAACTTTTCTTTCTATTGATTTCAAAGATTTATCAACAGCATTCTCAGAATTTACAACACTATTCACTTTCACATTATTAATTTTTTCTGAATTCATTAAAACTCTCTATAATATAAGCTTACAAAAATATAAAGTATACAATATTGATTCAATTTCAAATTAGAAAATTAATTTAACAATGTTTAACAAATATAAAAAATTATATTGGCAAAAAATAAATTTATATGCCTTATAACAAATATGAAACTAATAAATCTATATCAAAAATTTTATAAACCTCATCAACTTAGCAATAAATACAAAAAAGTTGATAATTATTTAATAAGAGGCCCACACCCTAAAATTTCTGATTTGATTGACTTAAAAAAAGAAGGGGTTACACAAATATATGATTTTAGACATATAAGCGTAAGAGGGTTTAAATTTATTGAAAAATTTGCTTGTAAACAACTTGGAATCAAATATATTAGACATCCTTTTAGTTATCTCGAAGGAGAATACCCAACGGTAAAAGAATTTGAAAAAATAGCACAAAGCGTTAAAGAAACAGGAGAAAATGGTGGTAAAACTTTATTCCATTGCAATTCCGGAAGCCATAGAACTGCTCATATGGCTGCATACTATGATTTAACTAAAGGAGAAAATATCAATAACGTATTTAAGAGCTTAGGACCAATTAAATATGCAGAGAAAGCTGAGGAAGTAATAGATAAACATTTCTACAAACAAAACTTTTTTAACAGAAAAGAAACACAAGAAAAAACTCTGAATCCAATAAAATATTTCAAGAATAAATTCAACAATCGCGTAAAACATGCAACAGAAAAAGCGCACGCATCTTTTATTGCAATTATTACAAGATATAAAAATTGGTAAACAATAATATTAATATAATAAAAGAAATTGCTATATTCTATTTCCATTAGCATCAAAAAATAACATTTTATCTAGAGATATACCTAATATAATCTCATCGCCTATATGGAAATTAGAATCCAACCTTGCAGAACATTTATTACCATCAATATCAAAATAAGCAATTTGTTCAGAGCCTAACATTTCTGAAATATCTACATGGACTCCAAATTTAATTTCACCACCTGACATATTTTCAGGTCTTATTCCTATCGTTACAGAATCCATATTTGCTAATTTTTCTTTAATATTTTCAGGTATAGCAATTGAAACATTAGCAAAATTTAGAGTATTATCATTTATTTTTGCATTAATAAAATTCATTTGCCCGATAAACCCTGCAACAAAAGTATTTGAAGGATTTAAATAAATATTTTCAGGAGTATCAACTTGTTGTATGACACCTTTATCTAAAACAACAATTCTATCTCCCATAGTTAATGCTTCAGTCTGATCATGAGTAACATAAATAAATGTAGTCTGTAATTTTTTATGTAATTTTTTTATTTCAGATCGCATCTGCACTCTTAATTTTGCATCAAGATTTGACAACGGCTCATCCATTAAAAATACTTTAGGATTTCTAACAATTGCACGTCCTAAAGCAACCCTTTGTCTTTGACCGCCAGACAACTGTTTTGGTTTTCTATCTAAAAATTGAGTAAGATTAAGAATTTCAGCAGCTTCTTTAACTTTTTTATCTATAGTTTCTTTATCTACTTTTCGCATTTTTAATCCAAATGCAATATTATCATATACACTCATATGAGGATACAAAGCATAGCTTTGGAATACAAATGCAATATCTCTATCTTTTGGGTGTACATTATTAACAACTTTATCATCAATTAGAATTTCACCTGAAGATATATCCTCTAAACCGGCAATCATTCTCAAAGCTGTAGATTTACCACACCCTGATGCACCTACAAGCACAATGAATTCTTTATCTTTTATTTCTAAAGAAACATCATTGATAATAAGCTTCTTATTATCATAGCTTTTATTTACATGTTTAAATGTTACACTACTCATTTACTTCTTTCTCAAACGGTAAAATAATCTTAAACGCAGTTCCCTTCAACGGGATTGTTTCTGCCCAAATAATACCATGAAGATAATTCATAATATTTCTGACACTTGCAAGAGCAATTGCTCTTAGGATAGTGCGTTTATTAGATTTGTCAATTACAGCATATGGGTCAAATAATGTTGGAATTTCAGATTCTAAAATAGCATTATTACTACTCAAAACAGTAATTAACATTGCAGAACAATTATTTAAATTATGTGTTGCTAAAAATTCAGCATCAGCATTTTCCAAAGATACATTCAAAGTTCCAATATCAGTTGCTCTTATTAATGTTTCAATTAAAATTTGAAACATTAACTTAAATGCCTTTTCATCGCTATAAATTGTCTTTTTAATATTTTCTTCTACATCAAAATTAGTAGTTATACTCTTATCAGAATAAAGCTGTTGATAAGTCTTTAACGTAGAATTAATAGTATTGGAAATATCAAACAATTTTAATTCTTTATCATAATTTCCACTTTCGGTTTGAGATAATTCAAGCAACTTATTAAAAAAGTATAACAAGTCAGAAGAATTTTTATTAATAATTTTAAGATACTTCTCTTGTTTCTCAGAAACATCACCACCTAATCCATCAACTATTGCTTGTGAAAACCCAATAATAGAATGTAATGGGGACTTCAAATCATTAGATAATTTAATTAAAAAATTATTTTTATCATAATTTATTTTTTTATAATTTTCGTGTTCTTCAATTATATTATTAACCGTTTTATATTTCTGAGTTGCATCTCTCATTGAAACAACAAAAGCACCTTCAATTGACTTTGAAGTAATTTCTAAATACTTATCACTTTCAATCAATTTAACGATTGATGCAGAATTTGTTTCTGCTGATTCAACAGATGATACCAATCCTTTATCAATAAAATTATCAATATTATTATTTATCAAATCTCTATTATTTAATAATTCTAATGCAACATTATTTGCCCATTGAATAATCCCTTCCGGAGTAATTAATATAACACCATCAGGTAAACAAGATTGAATATCTATAACTCTAGTTTTTGATAATAAATTTTTAATTCCCATTTTAAATTACCCTTTTTCAGCTATATTCTATCATTAAAACTTATTAAGGTAAAGTATTTTCATTGGGATAAAATTTGTAACATTCTATTTTAAAATAATATTATCTGGGATATAATCTTTATAAAAGGGAAGGGAATAGTGGCAAGCACAACATATTCAAAAAAGAAAGAACAAGATCCTGCTTTATCACAACTTATGCCTCAAAATACTGATGCAGAAGAAGCTGTTTTAGGTGCAATTTTAGTTAATCCTGTATGTTTAACTAGAGTTGTTGAAAGCATAACACCTGAATCTTTTTATAAACCAGCTCACAGGTATGTCTATGAAGCGATGCTACAACTATTCAACTCAAATGAAAGAATTGATATTGTTTCAGTTTCAGACGTACTTAATCTTAACCAAAAACTTGAACTTGTTGGCGGTCGAGCTTTTATTAATGATTTAAGTTTCAAAACCATTACAACGTCTAATGTTGAATACTATGCAAAACAAATTCAAGAAAAAGCAATTAAACGTTCTTTAATTAATGCCGGATCTGAAATTGTAACATCAGGTTATGAGCTTACTCCTGTAGAAGAATCTTTAGAAAAAGCTGAAAGATTAATATTCAACATTGCATCTCAAAAAGCAACAAAAGATTTAACTCACGTCAAAGACTTAGTCTTATCAACATATGAAAAAATTGAATACAGATATCAACATAGAGGGGAACTAACAGGTGTTGATACAGGATTTTATGAATTAAATGATATGACAAGCGGGCTTCAAAAATCTGATTTAATTATTCTTGCAGCCAGACCTGCTATGGGGAAAACTGCATTCGTTTTAAATTTAGCACAAAATGCTGCCCTAAGAGCGAAAGTTCCTGTAGCGATATTTTCTCTTGAAATGTCAAAAGATCAATTAGTACAACGTATGCTATGCTCTGAAGCTGAAGTAGATTCCCAAAAATTACGTTCAGGGAATATGTCAGACAAAGACTGGGAAAAACTTGCAATTGCAATGGATTCTTTCGCTGCTGCTCCTATATATATTGATGATACTGCAGGTTGCACACTAACGGATATTCGTGCAAAATGTAGAAGATTAGCAATGGAAGAAAACAATCTTGGACTAATTATAATTGACTACCTGCAACTAATAGAATCAACAGGCAGAGAAGATCGTATGCAACAAATTTCAGCGATATCAAGAGGATTAAAAATCCTTGCAAGAGAATTAAATGTTCCTATTATTGCACTTTCTCAGTTATCTCGTGCAGTAGAATCAAGAACAGATAAGCGACCAATGCTTTCTGATTTAAGAGATTCAGGTGCAATTGAACAAGATGCCGATATCGTAATGTTCATTTATCGGGATGAATACTACAGAAAAGAGGCAGGTGAGGAAGAAGAAATGTCTGCAAAAGCAGCAAATAAAGGGGAATCTGAAATTATTATTGCAAAACACAGAAATGGTGCGGTTGGAACAGTAAAACTCCTTTTCCAAGCAAACATTACAAAATTCAAAAACCCAATAAAAACAGACGTATTCTAACCTTGAGCTTCTCTATACTCTTGAGCAAACTGTAATATTTCAGCTTGTCCTGATTGTAACTCATTCATTCTATTATCTATTTGTGCAAGATGATTAAGTTTAGCTTGTTGACGCTTCATAGTCTTTTGCATATTAGACATTGCCATATCTTGTTTATGTAAAACACTATGTAGCCTTTTTATAAGAGCTTCTTGTTCTAAAAGACGTTTTTGCATTATATCCATTGCAGCTTTTCTTTTTTCACAAGCCTGATTTGACATCTTTAAGCAAAGTTTGAGACGTTCTATTTCCATCTCCAACTTTAAAACTTTATTATTCTCGGGGTTCTTTCCTGTGATAGGGAATAAATTATTAAAAATATTTTCCATATTTATATTTTAACTATTTATTCATGATTTTCAATTAAACTTTAGTTTGAAATATTAAAGGCTCCTAAAAGGAGCCTTTTTAATTAATTTATTTTATTGCTTCATAACAATCCGAACAAATTGTTTCAAATCCTGAATGTTCACCTAATTTTCGATATTTCCAACAACGTTCGCATTTTTCACCTTCTGCCTTAACAACCCATACTGTGTAATCATCTTCTGAGTATTCATTAAGAACATTACTTGGTGCAGATTCTGCAACATATGCTTGTGATGTAATAAATATGTCACATAAATCTTTTTCATTACCTTTTAATACCAAATCTGCAGATTCAGATTTTACATATACTCCAACTTCTAAAGAGCTTCCAACTTTTTTATCTGCTCTTAATGGTTCAATAGCTCTAGTTACAACTTCTCTAGCTTTTAATATTTTAGTAAAATCTTCTTCTAATTTTTCATTGTTCCATTCAGGTTTAACCTTTGGCCAATCAACAAGAAGAACACTTTCTAATCCTCCTCTTTGGCATTCCGGAGTATTTTGCCAAATATCTTCTGCCTGATGAGGCATTACAGGAGTAAGAATTCTTACTAATACTTGTAATGTTTCATATAAAACAGTTTGACAAGCTCTTCTTGATAATGATTTTTTACCAGCTGTATATAATCTATCTTTTACAATATCTAAATAGAATGAACTCAAATCTACAGCTGCAAAATTTTGTAAGCATTGGAAATACTTATAAAATTCATAACTATCAAAAGCTTTTGTTACCTCATCTACAACTTTATTTAATTTATGCAATGCAAATTTATCAATATCTTTAAGTTCATCGTATTTTACATAATCAACTTCAGGATTGAAGTCAAATAGATTTCCTAATAAAAATCTTGCGGTATTTCTTGTTTTCTTAAATATTTCTGCAAGTTGTTTAATAATATTATCACCAATTTTTATATCATTTCTATAATCAACAGATGCAGCCCATAATCTTAAAATATCAGCACCATAAGTTTTTATAATATCATCAGGTCTAATATAATTCCCCAATGACTTAGACATTTTCCTTCCGTCTTCACCAAATACAAAACCGTGAGTTAATACTTGTTTGTATGGTGCTTTGTTTTGACAAGCTATTGATGTTAATAATGAAGATTGGAACCATCCTCTATGTTGGTCAGAACCTTCCAAATACATATCAACAGGAGTATGTCCTAATTCTTCTGCTCTTTTTTCAACAACAGCCCTCCAAGAAGATCCTGAATCAAACCAAACATCCATAATGTCTTTTTCTTTTCTAAAATGATTTTTACCACATTTTGGACATTTGAAACCTGTTGGTAGTAATTCTTCTTCGGTATGTTTTACCCACGCATCAGAACTTTCTTTTTCAAATAATTCTGCAACATGGTTAATTGTTTCGTCTGTACAAATTACTTCTCCACAATCTTCACAATAGAAAATAGGAATAGGAACTCCCCAAGCTCTTTGGCGAGAAATACACCAATCTGAACGGTTTTCAACCATATTTCCAATTCTATTTTCTCCACTTGCCGGAATCCATTTTACATTTTTTATTGCATTCAATGCTTCATCTCTGAATTTGTCAACCTTTACAAACCATTGAGGTGTTGCTCTATAAATTACAGGATGCTTACATCTCCAACAATGAGGATAACTGTGTTGAATATCACCTTTGGCTAATAATGCACCACAATTTTCAAGTTTTTCAATAACAATTGAATTACCTTTATAATAAGGTACACCTTCTAAATCCTTATCTCCAACAATATCAGTCCAAACACCTTTACTATCTAATGGAGAAAATACTTCTATACCATATTTCCCACCAACTTCATAGTCTTCAAGACCGTGTCCCGGAGCAGTATGAACTGCACCTGTTCCGGCATCAGTTGTAACGTGTTCACCTAAAATAATAGGAGAAATTCTATTATATAAAGGATGTTTTGTTTTTAATAACTCTAAATCTTGACCTTTACAATGTCCAATAACATTAATATCAGATTCTTCCCAAGATACACCATTTAAGAATGATGCAAGCAATTCTTGAGCTACAACATATATATCATTATCTTTTTCAAAGAATGTATATTCTAATCTAGGATGTAAACTAATCGCCATATTAGATGGAATAGTCCAAGGTGTTGTAGTCCAAATTATTGCATATACATCTTTACCTTGAGTATCTACAAAATTATTAATAGTTTTTACAGCATCATCATCAAACTTGAATCTTACATATATAGAAGTTGAAGTATGATCAGCATATTCAACTTCAGCTTCAGCTAAAGCAGTTTCACAAGACGCACACCAATATACAGGTTTCAATCCTTTTTCGATATAACCTTTTTTATACATATCACCAAAAATTCTAACTTGTTCTGCTTCATAATCAGCATCAATAGTTAAATAAGGGTGTTCCCAATTACCTAAAACACCTAATCTCTTGAATTCTTTTTCTTGACCTTTAAGGTTTTTGTGAGCAAATTCTCTGCATTTTTCTCTTAATTCTGCAGGAGTCAAGGCTTCACGCCCACCTTTAATATTTTTTACAACTGCATTTTCAATTGGTAAACCATGACCATCATACCCTGGAACATAAGGTGAATAAAATCCTTGTTGAGATTTATATTTTATTAAAATATCTTTTAGGATTTTATTTAATGCTGTTCCTACGTGGATTTTTTCAGAACTTAGATATGGCGGACCATCATGTAATATAAAAGCATTGGTTTTATCTTTATTTTCAATAATTTTATTATATATATCATTTTCTTCCCAAAACTTTTGAATCTCTAATTCTCTAACTGTTGCATTAGCTCTCATCGCTAATGTTGTTTCCGGTAAGTTTAATGTCTTTTTGTACTCAACTTTTGTTTCTGCTTCCATAATTTATCCTTTATTATATACTTCAAAATCGTGTTCAAAACTAACATTTGTTTCTTGATCTTTTATAGTTGTTGCAATACCATTTCGTTTTGCAATAAATTTATTCATTTGATTATAATCGAAAGAATTTTCCCACCTTGCAATAATTACTGTTGCGACACAATTTCCTATAAGATTAACTGTCGTTCTTCCCATATCAAGAATTTGATCAATACCTAAAAGAAGCGCAACACCAATGATAGGAATATTAAAACTTGCTAAAGTTCCAGCTAAAACAACTAAAGCAACTCTTGGCATTCCTGCCATACCTTTACTTGTAAGCATAAGAGCAAACATAATTACCAATTGTTGTTCAAGAGATAAATCAATACCCACAAGTTGCGTTGAAAATATTACAGCCATTGCAAGATATAATGTACTTCCGTCTAAATTAAAGGTATAACCTGTCGGCATTACAAAACCAACAATAGATTTAGGGACTCCAAAATCCTCCATAATTGTCATTGCTTTAGGTAATGCAGCTTCAGAACTAGCTGTTGTAAATGCTAAAAAAGCCGGTTCTGATATAGCACGCAAGAAATTTCGAAAAGAAATTTTAACAATCTTACAAGCTGCAAATACAACTAAAAATACAAACAAAGCTAATGCAAAATATAGAGAACATATTAATTTCGCATAATTTTTTAGTATAATTATCCCGTTTGAACCAATTGTATATGCGATAGCTCCAAATATACCTAAAGGGGCAAATAACATTACATACTCTGTAAATTTAAACATAATTGAAGCTGTTGCCTGTAAAATATCCATTACAGGTTTTGCTTTTTTACCAATTGCACATATTGCAAGTGCAAAAAATATTGAAAACACAACTATTTGTAATAAGTTTCCATCTGCCATTGATTGGAAAATACTACT